>JBFWRA010000941.1:0-2920 GCA_050249155.1 Isosphaeraceae bacterium
GACGTCGCCGAGGCGGTCGCGTTCTTCTGCCAGTTCCCCACGCTCGCGCTCACGGGGCAGTCATTGGTGATCAGTCATGGCTGGCATATGCGATGAATCCATCAAGGAGATCGCGTTTGAACGTTTTCGAGGAGTTGAGTTCTCGTGGGTTGGCTCGTCTCGGGCTGAGTGACGAGGATCAAGCGTCCATGGCGCGGGGGCTCACCGCGTCCCTCGCGATCGAAGATCCCGCCCAGCGCTGGGCGCGGCTGTGTCGAGAGGTCCTGCGTCCAGGCCACGCCGCGCCCGTCCACGAGGCCGTGTTTCGCGCCAATTATCGCGACTGGGATCGATCTCAAGGTCCGCCCCCGGCCTGGATTCCCCAGGACGACGCCACGTCGCGCACCAACCTGGGCTCGCTCCTGAGTGAGCTTGGAATCCTCGATCAAGATCAGTTCACTCGTTGGGCGAATCAGGACCGAGGGGCGTTCTGGGGCCTGATGGCCGATCGGCTTCCGATCCTGTTTGAACACCGAGGTTCCCGCGCGCTGGACCTTTCGCGAGGGCCGGAACGCCCGCGGTGGTTTCCAGGATCGCGCCTGAACGTCAGCGCGAGCTGTTTTCAGGCCGATCCCGGAGCCCTGGCTCTCATCGAGCATTCGGAAGGGGGCGATGTTCGGCGGCTGACCATGCGCGAGTTGGATCGGCTTTCGAATCGCGTCGCCCTGGGGCTCGTCGCGCTGGGGCTGGAGCCTGGCGAGGCCGTGGGCCTGATGACACCCATGACCGTCGAGTCCGTCGCCGCGACGCTGGGGATACACAAGGCCGGCTGTGTCGTGGTCGGTGTGGCCGAGAGTTTCGCGCCCGCGGAGGTGGCGCTCCGGCTCGCGATCGCGGGTGCCCGTTGGGTCGTCACCTCGGATCTCACCGTCCGAAGAGGCACACGCATACCGATCTACGAGAAATTCGCCGAGATCCCTGGCGTGACGGCGATTGTGATCTCCCAGGGAACCGACTCGCCGCGGCTTCGCCCTGGGGACCTCCACTGGGAGGACTTTCTCCCGGTCGCGGACCGGTTCACGACCGTCGGGCGCGACCCGGACGACTCGACGACCATCCTCTTCTCGTCGGGCACCACGGGAGAGCCCAAGGCGATTCCCTGGACCCAGACGACCCCGATCAAGGCCGCGGCCGACGGGTTTCTCTATCACGACCTGAGGCGAGGGGACGTCGTGGCCTGGCCCAGCAGCCCGGGTTGGATGATGGGCCCCTGGCTGATCTACGCGACCCTGATCAACAGGGGCGCGATCGCCGTGTACGATGGTCATCCGGGAACCGAGGGCTTCTGCCGATTCGTGGAGGACGCGGGTGTGACGGTCCTCGGGCTCGTTCCGAGCCTCGTCTCGGCGTGGAGGCTGGGCGGCTGGCCGTCCCGTTGCGACTGGTCTCGCATCCGGCTATTCAGCTCGACTGGGGAGTGTTCCCACCCGGCCGACATGCTCGACCTGATGGCGAGGGCCGGTTACAAGCCGATCATCGAGTACTGCGGAGGGACCGAGATCGGCGGAGGCTATCTGACCAGCACCTTGCTGCGTCCCAACGCGCCCTCGTGTTTCAACACGGTCGCGTTTGGCGTCGAGCTGTCCATTCGCGACGAGGACGGGCGGCCTTCCGACACAGGTGAGGGATTCCTGATGGGTCCCTCGGTCGGGCTCTCCACGGAACTCCTGAATCGCGACCATCATGAGACCTACTTCGAGGGGACCCCTCCAGGGGACGAGGGGGTCGCGCTCCGTCGCCACGGCGATCGGATCGAGCGCCTTCCCGGGGGTTTTTTCCGGGTCCTGGGTCGAGTGGACGACACGATGAATCTTGGGGGAATCAAGGTGTCGGCGGTCGAGATCGAGCGCGTCTTGAATCGAAATCGGTCGGTGCGAGAGTCGGCCGCGGTCAGCGTCCCCGGGCAAGGGGGTGGTCCGGATCGACTGGTCGTTCACGTGGTGGCCGAGGGAGGTTCCCCGGATTCCGCGACGCTACGGAAAGAACTCCAGGCGGAGGTCAACTCCGGTCTGAATCCGTTGTTTCGAATCAGTGAGGTCGTGATTGTGGATGCGCTTCCGAGAACCGCGTCGAACAAGGTGATGCGCAGATCGCTTCGCCCGGACGCCTCCGCGAAGCGGGAGCCTTGACCATGCGAGTCTCAGAGATCGGACGGGTCCTCGTGGTCGGCGCGGGGGCGATGGGGCATGGGATCGCCCTGGTTTACGCGATGGGTGGATACGAGGTCGACCTCGTGGATATCCAATCCGAGGCTCTTGATCGCGCCGACACGTTGATTCAATCCAGCCTGAGCGGCCTGGTTTCGTTCGGAGCGGTGGAGTCGACGGCGGTCGAGCCCATTCTCCGACGAATCGCGAGGACGACCGATCTGGAGCGCGTCGCCCCTCGGGCGGACCTGGCGATCGAGGCGATCGTGGAGGACCCCCAGGAGAAATCCGCGCTCTTCGCGACGCTGGAGACGCTGCTGCCGCGGGATACGATGATCGCCAGCAACACGTCGGGGCTCGACGTCTTCACCCTCGCGGCGCGGTCCTCGCCGAGCCTCTTATCACGCCTGGTGATTCATCACTTCTTCTTGCCTCCCACGATCGTGCCTCTGGTGGAAGTGGTACCCGGGCCGGAGACGTCGGCGGAGGATCTCGCGTTCTCCGTCGCGTTGCTGGAATCGCTTGGCCGGACTCCGATCGTGCTGGATCGGTTCGCGCCCAACTTCATTGTCAATCGCTATCAGATCGCACTCGGGACCGTGACCGCTCAACTGCTTCAGGAGGGGATCGCCACGCCTGAGATGATCGACCGGGCGGTGAAGCATTCTCTGGGCGTCCGGTTGCCGATCGTCGGCGTGGTTCAGTCGCTCGACTTCACGGGGCTGGAACTCTTC
>JBFWRA010000942.1:0-2918 GCA_050249155.1 Isosphaeraceae bacterium
GACCCGTGGCGAGCAGTTTCTGGTCCTGGAGTACGTCGACGGCGTCACGTTCGACTTCCTCCGGGAGACCAACGCCGTCCCAAAGTTGCGGCACCGCGTGGAGCTTCTGGCACAGGCCGCGGAGGGGCTGGCGGCGGTCCACGAGGCCGGCTTCCTGCACCACGACGTCAACCCCCGGAACTTTTTGATCGATCGCGAGAAACGGGTCAAGTTGATTGATTTTGGCCTGGCCGTTCCCAACACGCCGGAGTTTCGCCGGCCCGGCAATCGGACGGGCACGTTGAACTACATGGCCCCCGAGTTGATTCGCCGCGAGACGATCGACGAACGCATCGATATCTTCGCGTTCGGCGTGCTGGCCTTCGAGTTCTTGACGGGGAGGTTGCCCTACGACGCGGCGGGATCGATGCAGGCGATGATTCAGCGGATCAACGCCGAGCCGCTCGACCCGGGAGCGGTCGACCCGAGCTTGCCCCCCGCGCTCCAGGATCTCCTCCGCGCGTTGACCGCCCGGTCGCGGGACGACCGGCCCAGGACCATGCGCAAGGTCGCGGAGACCCTCCGCGCGCTCGCCTCGCGAAAACGCTGACCACCGCCAGGAATTCCGATGGAAGCCGGCGTTCGTCTTCAGCGCGTCGACGCTCGTCCGGTCGCCGTCGTGCGACGTCGCGCGTCCTCGCGAGATCTTCCCAGGGTCGTTCCCGAGGCCTGCGGCCTGGTCTGGAACGTCATCCGGTCGCGGAAGATCCCCGGCGCGGGCCGGCACGTTTCCATTTACTGGGACGATCAGATCAACCTGGACGTGGGGGTCGAGCTGGAGTCCCCCTTCGACGGGGAAGGCGAGGTCGTCGGCTCGACCACTCCGGCCGGCGAGGTCGTCACGGCGACGCACCTCGGCCCGTATGACCACCTTCATGAGACGCATCGAGCGATCCTGGAATGGTGTTCGAAGCGAGGTCGCACGCTCGCCGGCCCGTCCTGGGAAATCTATGGCCACTGGCTCGACGAGTGGAATACCAACCCGGCCCTGATCCGCACGGACGTTTATTACTTATTGAAGTCCGACGAGTCGGACGCTGGTCGATCACCTGCCGAGGACCAGGTCGGCAACGACGTTTCAGTCTGATTGAATTGAACGACAATGGGATATTGTGATTCGACTGGATCCGCGCGTCCGGGAGAGCGCCCATGCGATGGAGGCGAGTCCGTGTCCGCGCGTTGATGGCGGCGGTGGTCGTCGTGGCGCTGCTGCTCTGGGGCGCGATGATGGCGTGGCGGTCGATCGACTATTTTGGACGCGCGAGGTTCTACGCCGCGCGGGAAGCGGGCTGGCGTGAGAGCGCCGCCCGGGGTCGCTTGCCTCCGGAGTTTTACGTGGAATGCGAGGCGTACTTCGCCGGGTTGTCCGCGAAGTATCGCCAGGCGGCGTGGCGTCCCTGGTCGCCGGTCGCCCCCGACCCGCACGCGCCTGGGTACGATCGGTGGGTGGAACAGGAACGTCGCGCGAAATCGGCCGCCTCCGAGCCTCTTCCGCCTGATTCTCGATAGGATGAGGGATTCGCGAGGACGGGGCTTCGGTCACACCGCTACGGGTTGCCGAGGACGCTCAGGTCGATCGGTTCCTCGGGCGTCAGGATCAGCTTTCGGCGCACCTTGGGTAGGAGTTCGCGGAGGGTGTCGAGGAAGATCCGGCGAACCGTGAGCGCGCGGGCCTCGACGGCTTCGGCTCGGATCGCCTCGAACCGTGAGGCTCGGCTTTTCGCCAGGGCCACGGTCCGGTCGGCCAGGGCGCTGGCCCGTTCGACGCGGGCCAGGGCCTCGGCCCTGGCGCGGGTTTCCGTCGCCTCGGCGTAGGAATTCGCCTCGTTGACCCGGCGGTCGCGATCGCTTCGCGCGGCCTGCGCGGCGGCGAAGTCGGAGGCGACCTCGCTCGGAGGTCGGGAGTCGGTCAGGCTCAGGCCGAGGATCGTGACCCCCAGTCCATAGCGTTCGACTCCCAGCGCCAGGGCGGACTCGGCCGATCGGGCGGCGGCGGCCCGACCGTCGCGCAGGCTGGCGTCGATCGATTGCCGGGCCAGGGCTCGGCTGAGACTCGCCTCGGCGAGCCGCCGCAAGATCGGCTCGACCTCGACGCTCCGCAAGGCGAACGCCGACGGGTCGGAAACTCGATATTGCAGCGTGGCCTCGGCCCGCAGGAGATTGGCGTCCCCTGTCAGGAATTCCCCGGCCCCGGGTTCCTCACCGGGCCCGGGGGTCGTCGCCCGCCCGACGGTCAGCCGGCGCACCTCGTCGATCCGCACCGTCGTCACCCGATCGACGCCCCAGGGCCAGCCGAGGTGAAGCCCTGGCCCCCAGGACGGCTGGAGAAGCCGGCCCGCCCGACGGACCACGGCCGCTTCGCCCGGAGGGACGACGACGATCCCGGTGGCCAGGTAGCCCAGCAGGACCAGCCCCGCCAGCGGCCAGAGCGCGCGTCTCACGGTCGGGCCTCCGTGACGGGGTTTGACGTCGGGGGAGGACTTCGGAGCGCGTCCGCGTCGGGCCCCTGGCTCAAGAGTTTCAGCAAGGGGCTGTTCGAGGAGAGGATCACCGTGGTCTTGTCGTCGAGCACGGCGCGGTAGGTCTCCAACGTCCGAAGGAATTCGAAGAGTTTGGGGTCGAGAGAGTGGGCCTCGTTGAGGATTCGGTTGGCCTCGGCTTCGGATCGGCCTCGAATTCGTTCGGACTCGGCGTCGGCCGCGGCGAGGATCGCGTCGCGCTGGCGGTCGGCCTGGCTGGTCAACGTCTGGTATTTCGCCTCACCCTCGGCGCGCAGGGCGGTGGCGACTTTCTTCCGTTCGCTCCGGATGAGGTCGAACACCGCGGGGCGGACTTCGACCGGGTGGTTGAATCGTCGGAGGCGGACGTCCACGACCTCG
>JBFWRA010000943.1:0-2912 GCA_050249155.1 Isosphaeraceae bacterium
GACTCCACCCTCGGCCATCGCCGCGATGCGTTCGGCGGCTGGTTTGCGGAAATCGTAGACCCCCACCAGGCGCGCGTTCTCCATCGCGTTGATCGCCTTGGTGTGGAACTCGGCGATCATCCCACAGCCGATGATCCCGAAGCCGTGCGTCGCCATGACCGTGCCTTCCCTTCCCAGTACCAGGCTGTGATCCTCGAATTCCGAAGGCCGCGATCGGGCCTCAATCGGATTTCACGGAGACTCGGGCGATCTTGCGCTTGCCCACTCTGACGATCAAGCCGTCCCTCACGACGACGCTCGCCTTCGGATCTCGGACCGACTCCCGATCGGGACCGATCGTCACACCCCCCTGCTCGATCACCCGGCGCGCGTTGGACGTGCTCGATTCCATCCCGAGCGCGACGATCAGTTTGGCGAGCGGGATTCGGCCCTCGGCGTCGAGCTGGTCGGACGCCAGCGGTCCCTCGGGGATCTCCGTCGGATCCTCTCCCCTGGCTCGCCTCCGAAACTCCTCGGCCGCCTCATCCGCTTTCCTCGCGCCCCAGTACTGGGTCACGATCGACTTCCCCAGCGCCTCCTTCGCGTCCCGGGGGTTCACGTCGGGACCAAGCCAGCGGTCGACCTCCGTCATCGGCAGGTCGGTCAGGAGGGTGAAGTACTGTCGCAAGGGTCCGTCCGGAATGCTCATCACCTTGCCAAACATCGAGGTCGGATCGTCGGCGACCCCAATGTAATTGCCCAGGCTCTTCCCCATCCGGCGTTCGCCGTCGGTCCCCACCAGAATCGGCAAGGTCAGCGCCACCTGCGGACTCTGACCCCGGCTCGCCTGGAGATCCCTGGCCACTAAAAGGCTGAAGAGCTGCTCGGTCCCTCCCAGTTCGACGTCCGCTCGGATCTCGACCGAATCCCAGCCTTGCATGAGGGGATACAGGCACTCGTGGAGGTAGACCGGTTTTTCCGCCTTGAGACGGTTCGCGAAGTCTTCCCTGGCGGCGATCTGAGAGAGGGTCATGTGGCGGGTGAGGTCCAGCACGTCGAGGAACGACCACTTTGAGAACCAGTCGCCGTTATGGTGGACCTCAGCCCTGGACAGGTCGATGATCTTGCCGACCTGTTCCAGGTAGTCCCTGGCGTTGGTCGCCACCTGTTCCTCGGTGAGTCGGGCGCGCGTCTCGTCGCGTCCCGAGGGGTCTCCGACCAGGGCGGTGTAGTTCCCGATGATGACGACCGCCGTATGGCCCAAATCCTGAAACTGACGGAGCTTGCGCAGCGGGACGGTGTGTCCGAGGTGGACGCTGACGCCGGTCGGGTCGATCCCGTACTTGACGCGAAGCGGCTGGCCGGTCCGAATCGACCGTTGGAGTTTCTCGCGGAACTCCGACTCGGGCACGATCTGCTCGACGCCCCTTCGCAAGGCATGAATCTGTTCTTCCACGTCCCGCATGAGGCGTCCCCGAACCGAGGCGGACGATCGGGCGATGAGACCGCCGTTCCTGTGACCGCCGATTCTAGGCGGGGAACACGATTCGGACAAGGTGGGGGATCGAGGCGTCACGTCCCCCGCTCTGCTAGGATGTGGGGAAGACCTCTCGCAACGCTTTGGGATGATCGTCATGGGGCCAGAATCGTCACTCGTCCGGGGCCTGGTCGAGCTGCTCTTGAGGGCGGCCCTGGTCGGCATGTTCGTGACCCAGGTCTGGGCGGCCGGTCACAGGATCAAGGGGCGTCGATTCCTCCCGGAGGCCGCTCCGAGACGCGTGCCCTGGTCCTGGATGGGGGTGGTGCTGGTCATTTCGCTGTACCTCGTCTTGAGCCTTGGGGTCCGGGTTTCCTACGAGTGGGTCCGGGTGGCTCCCGCGGCACCCGCTTTGAAGCCAGCCGACGAGGGAGCGCCAGCCGCGCAACCCGCGATCCCGGGGAACGGGTTGACGTTCGAGGAGCAGTTGATCCTGGTCACCGCGGTGAACGCGCTGGCGATCGTCCTGGTACCCTTGATCCTGCGACTGAGTTCGGGAGCGACCCTGGAAGATCTTGGGCTCTCGCTCCGACATGGGAGGCGTGACGCGTTCGTGGGGTTCGTGGCTTTTTTTCTGGTCGCTCCCTGGGTTTACGCGGTCAACGCGGTAGCGATCCTGCTGTTCACACCGCGGCACCATCCGCTGGAGTCGATGATTCGCGAGGGCCTGAGTCCCGGCGTCGTGGGAATCGCGGTGGTTTCCGCGGTGATTTTCGCTCCGGCCGCCGAGGAATTGATCTTCCGGGGGGTCCTCCTCGGATGGCTTTCCAACCCCGAGACGCCTCCGTCGCAATCGCCTCACCCCGTCGAGGGCGAATCGCCCTCGCTCGTGGAGAAACCCCCGCCCCCCTCCTCCGATCGGCTCAAGGTCGTCCCGAACGAATGGACGGCCATCGTCGCCAGCGCGCTCCCGTTCGCCCTGGTCCACATGACCGAGATGCCCGCTCCGTTCGCGATCTTCGTACTGGCGCTGGCGCTCGGGCTGCTCGCCAGGCGGACGGGGGGCCTGGTGGCTCCCCTCGTCCTTCATGGCATGTTCAACGGGTTTAGCACGATGATGCTCCTTGCCAGCATGCTTTGATCCGTCCGGGATCGCTCGACAGTCGGCTCCCTCCAGAGTCGTGAGCGAGGCGCTCGGTCTGGGTCCTCGCTGATTCCAATCGACAGGATCGAGGTCGACCACGATCGCTTCTCCGTGCATCTCAACGCGGCCACGGAGACTCTCAGTCCTCCCCCGTCCCCCTTTTCCCGCCACCTCTCCCAATCGACCCATCAGCTCCATCTCCCTTAAGCTCTTGATCTCACGTCCGCTGTTCCAGATGACCAATTGAGCGGCATTCTGGAGAAGGCTTTCCGGATTTTGCGAACACATGGGTTCTTACGAAAGATAGTTAAG
>JBFWRA010000944.1:0-2912 GCA_050249155.1 Isosphaeraceae bacterium
TCAAACTTGGGATGGAGGGGCTGATCCTGCTCATCAACGGCCCCGACGAAGGCCGACGCGCCGTTCGCAAGCTCGTCAAGGACGGCGTCGAATGGATCAAAACCTATCCAACCGGAGACGCCGCCGCGCCCGATTCCGCCGACCACCACACCCTCTGCATGACCTTCGACGAGATGGCCGCGGTCGTCGCCGAGGCCCACAACTACAAGCGCAAGGTCACCGGCCACTGCCGGGCCAACGCCGGGATCAAGAACGCGCTTCGCGCGGGCTTCGACACGATTGAGCACGGCACGTTCATGGATCAGGAGGCGCTCGACCTGTTGCTCGAACGCGACGTGCCCTGCGTCCCCGCGCTTCAGTTCGAGCTGGCCAGCATCGAGAAGGGCCCGGCGTTTGGGATGTCCCAGGCGGTCGTCGACGGCCATCAGGAGACGCTGGAAGGAGGAATCGCCTCGGCCAGGATGATTCTCAAGGCCGGGGGAAGGCTCGGCATGGGAGGAGATTACGGGTTCGCCTGGAACCCGCACGGCGACTACGCCAAGGAATTGACCTTCTTCGTCAAGCACGCGGGGTTCACACCCCTCGAAGTGATCACCTGCGCGACGAGGACCGGGGCCGAGATCATGGGGCGTGGCGACGAGTTCGGCACCGTCGAGCCCGGAAAGCTCGCCGACATCCTCGTGGTCGATGGCGACGTCCTGGCCGACGTCTCCCTTCTTGAAGATCGATCCCGTTTCCTGGCCGTGCTGCAAGGCGGGGTCGTCAAGGCGGGGAGGCTCGCCACCGCCGCTCGCTGATCAGACCGCGGGAACGCGTTCCGCCTCCGCCAGGGGAAGCCAGCCGCACAGCGCGCTCGAACCGGCCGTCGCCATCGCGAAGACGCCGAAGGCGAGACCAGGTCGGCCCAGGTGGTTGCAGGCCCCCATCAGCCCCGCCACGACGACGCCTCCCAGTCCCCAGGTCACTCCCATCGTGATCGAACTGGCCACGCGCTGACCTTCAGGCATCAGCCTCTGGCCGTAGCCGACCAGGATCGGCATCACCGCTCCCAGCAGAAAGCCCGACGTTCCCGTCGAGACCACCAGCGTGGCGTAGCCTGACGTCGGCGCGGCCAGCAGGAAGGGCGCGGTCAGGACCGGAAGCAGCCAGAGCGCCACGCGCTCTCGCGAGCCCCGGACGCACAGGGCGCATCCCAGGCTTCCCGCGCCCACCGCGGCGAGGAACACTGATTGAGCCATGCCGATTTCCGCGTTGGACGCCCCCCGTGCCTTCAACAGGTAGGCGATCGCCAGTGGGAGCCCCGCGACCGGCATCACCCGGAGGACGCCCACCGAGAGCAGCAAACCCACGGCCCGTCGCCGTCCTCGAATCAAGGCGGCCAGCGAAACCGGCTTCAACGCGGTCGACCGAGCCCCCTCCCCTTGCGAACCACCGCTCATACCCGCCGCCAGAGTCGCCAGGACCAGCAGGCCGCCGATCGCTCCCCAGGCCAGGGCGGACATTCCCAATCGGGTCGACACGACCCCGCTGCAAGCGGGCCCGGCCGCCTGTCCGAGATACCCGCCGACGGCGAACAGCGACATCGCCCGACTTCGATCTCCCGGAGCGCTCGCGCCAGCCATCGCCGCGGCCTCGGGGTGAAACGCCGCGATCCCCAGTCCGGCCGTCACCAGCAGGAGCCCAAGCCCCCAGGGAGAACCGACCAACCCCACCGCGCTGGTCCCCACGATCCCCACCGCGGTTCCACCCCAGAGCAGCCAACGACCCTGGATCCGATCTCCCACGTAGCCGAAGAGGATCTGGCTCATCGACGTCGCCATGGTCCAGAGAATGAACACGCCTTGCATCGACCCGTCCCCCAGCGCCAGCGATCGTTGGAGGTCGGGCCAGAGCGGTTGCACGAGCGACGCGTAAGCGTCGACAAGCGCGTGAGCGAGCGTGAGGATCAGGAGCGAACGAGGGGGGAAGCGGGTCAAGGGGGCGTCCTGGGGCGTGGTCGAACGTGGAAGGAACCGCCGGCGGGTCACAATCAAATTATCCGTCGCCGGGTTTTCGATCAATCGAGGACAGGAACGGCCGGACTCTGGGGCGTCGGAGGCGCTGGGTGGGTTTCTCGAAAAGGAGCGTTAGAATAAGGAGAACCCTCGGGCGTTGCGATTCGTTGAAAGTGGTGGAAGAAAGGGTCGGGGGGCCCGTCATGGCCAAGAAGAAACGGAACCCGGACGATCAGCCCGAAGAGCCGACCGGTTCGGGGCCGAAGCCGAATCCGAAACCGGTCCCGGAGCCCGAGGCCAGGCGATCCAGGCCGAAAGCGCGGCCGAAGGCCAGGTCCAGACGTCCGGCTCCGTCGCGATTGCCCGACGCTCGCGAGATCGAGATGGCGATGTGGGAAATGCTGGGCAAGGCCGCGCCGGACGAATCTCCGGAGTCACCCCGGGGGCGGGCCTCGGAACTTCTCAAGGACGCCTTTCGCGCCACGGAGCCGGCCAGGGTCGTGAAGCTGGCCAGGCGGGCGCTCGAAATCTGGCCCGACTGCGCCGACGCCTACGTGCTTCTCGCGGAGCACGCCAGAAGCCCGAAGGAAGCGCTCGACTACTATGAGAAGGGAGTGGAGGCCGGCGCGCGTGACATTGGCGAGGCGGCCTTCCGCAAAGCCGTCGGTTATTTCTGGAGCATGCTCCCGAGCCGCCCTTACATGCGCGCCAGGCTCGGCCAGGCCCAGGTGCTTTGGATCCTCGGTCGCCGCGCCGAGGCCCTGGCGCACTACAAGGAGTTGCTCACCCTCAATCCCAACGACAATCAGGGGGTGCGCTACCTTCTCGCCGCCGCCTTGCTGGAGACCGGACACGACGACGACCTGGCCAGCCTCTTGATGCGCTACGAGGAAGACGCCGCGGCGTGCTGGGCGTACT
>JBFWRA010000945.1:0-2908 GCA_050249155.1 Isosphaeraceae bacterium
CCTCCATCGCGCCGACGCCGCTCATCTCCGGGATCGCCAGGTTGGGAAGGGTGTCCGCCGCCTTCGCGTGCGCGACGTCCAGTTCCGCGAGGGTCAGCGCGCCGTCGCGGTCGGCGTCGATCGTGGAGAAGTCGCCGGGGAGGAGTCCCGATTCCGCCTCGACGGAGGTCAGCGCGGCGTCGGCGTTCTGATCGAGCGAGGCGAGCAATCGCCGGGCGGCCGCCCCCGGATTGATCTCCAGCCCCGATCCCGAATGCGCGTAGCCCACGACGGCCCCCTGGTCGCGCGCCCATCGAAGCACGGGTGTCGTCCAGGTCGGCCAGCCCTTCGTCGCGGTGCCGTCGGAGCCGGGATAGGTCTGGTCGCGAAGGTTCAGCAGGCAGACGTGTCCCAGCGCCTGTGAACCGAACCCGCTGACCTCGACGTCGTACTTGATCAAGGTCAAGGGCTCGCTCAAACCGTCGGGCCTTGGCCCGAAGAATCGGCGCTGATAGTCGTAACAGGGACCCCAGGTCAGCACGCAGCCGACGTTGAGTCCCTCCCCCTTGACCTGAAGGAACATATCCTTTGGCTCGACCCCCTGCGACGGGTCGGTGTAGTGAGCGCATCCCGCGGCGTGGATGTGATGATCGCCGCTGAAGTAGCCATGAGCGGACGGGTCGACCCAGCGTTCCAGCGTGACGTCGAGCCGCGCCTCACCCTGTTCGGGAACGACCCATTCCAGGGTCTTCAAGCGATACTCCGGTCCTCGACCGTAGGTGACCGAGACCCGGCCGGGGGCGAGGTACACCGTGCCACCGTCCTCGCGGTAGACCTGGCGCTGGAAGAACAGGTCGGGAGCGGTCCGCTTGGGCTGCGGAGGTTGAACGTGACCGGTGGCGTCGATGAAGGTGAAGTGCGCCACGGTGGGGCGGCCGTCGTGGTCCCTCACGCCGAGCCTGACCGGAATCGCGGGGCGGACGTCGAACAGCACCGGGACCTCGCCGCGGAACCCGAGATCCGCGGTCCCTTGCCCGACGTCGAAACCGATGGTCGCCTCGCGTTTCCCCGCCTCGGCGCTGTGAATCAAAACGATCGCGTACTCGATCGCCAGCCCGCTGAGGTTCGGCGTCATGGGCTGACTGGTGAACGTCTCGATCTGGAGGAATCGTTCCGGAGCGCCGCCGCGAACCTCTCCTTCCTTCAAGTGGCGCTGGTCCTGGCGAACCATGCTGAGGTCCGCCGCGCCGGCGACCACGAGCCCCGACTGGGGACTGGAGCAGCGCAGGGGTTTGGTGGAAACCGCCTCGTTGAGCACCTTGACGAGGACCGGCGTGTAGCCCCCTTGCCGCAAGGCCGCCCTGGCCGGGCCACGCGCGACCTTGACCCGTTCCTCCGGGTTGATCGTGACCACGAATAGAACGTGAGGATCGATTTCCCTCTGGATACGTTCCGCGTCTTTCGAGGCGATCGCCACGGCGATCTCGGCGCGCGCGAGCTCGGGCAACGGCGATCCCAGCGACTCCAGGGCCTGGACGACGCGCCCGACGTTCGCGGCCAGCGGTTGACCGTCACCGTCGGCCCCCCACGTGGCTCGCGAGCCCGCGAGAAGCGACAGGCCGACGAACAGGAACCCGGCGTTGCTCGTCGATCGGCTCATGATCGTGTTCCTCGCGTCAACGGGCGGTTTCGGCCAGAGCGCGGTAGGCTTTCAGAGCGTCGCGGTACTCGTCGATCGCCGCCGCGGGAAGGACCCCCTCGCTTCGCTTGATCTGAGACTCGACGCGTTGAATCAAGTAGTCCACCTCGAATCGCCGGGGACGAAGGGGCTTCCCCTCCACGTCGATGAAAACGGGGGCGGAGTGCGCGAATCGTTCGCGTCCGTTGGCGAGCTTCTCGAAACAACGGATCGCGATCCAGGAGCTTCCGTCGATGGGAATCGTTTCCTCGATCGGGCTGAGACGCGATCCTCGATCGGTTTCGCGATTGGCGGGCGTCAACGTCTTGACGACCTCGCCGTTGACGACGACCTCGATCCGGTCGAGGGGGAGTTGGCTCTCGGCCGTGCCGGCGAGTTGGAAATTCGCCTTCTGGCCGACGGTCCTCCGGAACGGACGCCCCGGTTCGACGCCGTTGAGGGTCGTCATCAACATGGGGCCGGTCGTCACGAAACTCCGGCCGGCGTTGAGTCCGGCGAGCCAGGCGTCGGCGTCGAGCGGCCCGTCGAGGTGGACGTAGACCCTTCCAAAACCGAGCGGAACGGGATGCACGCCCGAGGCCGTTCCCGCCGTGGGACGAAGGCGATAGCCGCAGTTCAACAGGGCGTAATAGTTCTGGAAACCGAAGTCGATCCAGCCCTTCTCGGTGAAACCGACGCTGTCGCGCTCGACCTTCATGCCTTCCGCCGGGGCCTCCCCGAACTCTCGGAAGCCAAAGTCGGTCCGCCAGACGTGGTTGTTCGAAAGCTCGAAAAGATCGACCGGCATGACGGGGACCAGCGCCATCGACCAGGGCCAGTTGTGCTTGTCCAGTTCGATCAGGGCCCCCTCACGACGCGCCCGAAGGGCCACGGGCGCGACCGGGGGGACGCCCAGGTCGAGCGGCGACTTGTGGTTGATCACGAAGAAGGCGCCCAGCGTATGCCGCTGACCGTTGACGGTGAAGATCTCGTACTCCGTGTTTCGAGGGACGATCAGATGTCGATCGTCGACTCGAATCGTGGCGGGTCCAGGGTCGCGGAACGTCGCCTCGCGTCGTTCCACGGGAGGAACGAACGCCTCGCGGACCCAGTCCAAAAGCGGGAAGGCGACGTTGAGATCCTCGGCGCGCATCACGTTGGGTAGCTCGTCCAGGCTCCGGTGGGTGTGCGTGTCCCCCGAGTACCAGCCTCGATCGGCCATGTCGATCCAACGTCGAAGCTTGACGACCA
>JBFWRA010000946.1:0-2898 GCA_050249155.1 Isosphaeraceae bacterium
CAGAACGTCGATCTGGGCGTTCAGGGCCTGAATCTCGGCCACCCAGCCAGGCTCGGCGTGAGCCGTGGCGAGTTCCTGCCGCGCCGTGGCCTGCCGGACGGGCCGGTCGACCTCGTCCTCGGCGGGCGTGGGCATGTTCGCGAAGGCTTGCCGAACCCGCTCGGCCTCCTCCGGGGGATACAGGCCGTGAGTCACGATCACGCCGCGCTTCACGCCACGAGGGGACAGGTACTGAACGAGCCCCCGGGGGGCCATCGCTTCGAGATGGGTCTGAAGCGCGGGCAGATCCGCCAGCGGTTCCATCCGGCTGGCCCGGGCGCGAAGGTCCCCTTCGGTCTGGGGGCCTCGAAGCAGCAGCTCGGCCACGATCGCCAGCTCGACCTTGGTCACCTTCAGCCAGTCGTAAAGCGTGTGACGCCAGCGGACCACCCGACCACCCGCCTCGACCATCACGACCGCCCCCTTCTTGCGGAGCCCCTGGAGGATCTCCTCCACGTCGTCGGCGTCGTAGGTCACGACCGGGTCGCGGTTGGACTTCTGGTTGCTGCCGGTGACGATCGCCGCGATGGTCATCGGGTAATATTCGGGAGTGGTCTTGGCCTTCTCGACCAGGACACCCAGCACCCGACGCTCTCGGGGGGTGAGGGGGACCCAGGTGCGTTCCGTCTCAGGAATGGTCATGGCGTGGCCCCTGCCCCGGCCTGGACGGCGGGTTGGCTTCGTTTCGTCATTGACCCGGTCCCGAGGGGCGAGACCAGGCCGCGTCAAGCGGAGCACGCGCGACCCCCCGGGCTCAAGGCCCTCATCCTAGCCGGGTCCGCGCCGAGCGTACAAGGACCGACCGACGAGGGCGAAGGTCGCGCGGGCGCGGCTTTCAGAACTCCTTGAGCCGCGCCAGCACCGCCTTGAACCGCGTCCCCGCGTCCTGGTTCGGGTCCGGCCAGACGGTCAGGAAGCCCCGGTAATTGACCTCCTCCAGCGCGCCGAGGTACTCCTCCCAGTCCAGGACGCCCGGGGCGAAGCCAGTCCTTCGGGCGAAGGGGGAGGTCGGTTGACTCCCCCCCGCGTAGGCGTGCGCGACCCAGGGCCCCAGCGCCCGAGCGACCGCGCTGGGGTCGTGACCGTTTTCCAGCAAGGCGTTCGGGCCGACGCTCGCGGCCAGGCCCTGAGAGTCCAGTCCGTCCAGAAGCGCTCGGAGCGGCTCGCCAGGATCGGGGCCCGTTTCGATCGCCAGCCGAACCCCCCGGTGGTCGGCCCGACGTCCCAGTTCCCGAATCGCCCCGACGAAGGTCTCCCGGCGCTGGGCCTCGGTCTCCGGCGGGATCGCGCCCACGTTCGCCAGGACGAGGGTCGTACCCAGCTCGAAACCCAGAGTGAACGCGGACTCCGCGCGTCGGAGACGGTCGTCAAGCTGGTCGACGGTGTCGAACGGCCGGCGGGTCGGCAGGTTCAGGGCGATCAGGGAAACCTCGACCGACCGCAAGAGGTGCCGAAGCTCGCGCCTTCCGGTCTCGGAGAGTCGGTTCGGCCCAAGTTCGCCGGTGGCGTCGATGACGACTCCTCTGGCCCCGAACTTCGCGGCGTCGCGAACCTGGTCGCGGACCGGTCGCGTCGGGTCGAGGCGAAGTCCCAACGGACTACGGATCATTCGGCTGGTCCTCGCAACGGGATGGCTCATGTCGCTTTCCGACAGGATGCCCGGAACCGGGGAGGATCGACAAGCGGAATTTGAATCGCATAATAAGAATATCTAAATTTATATTGTCGATCGACGGGCCGCCGACCACGGATTTCCACGACGCCGAGACCGATTCACGGCTCCCAGAGGCCCCGTTCCCGAAGGGCGTCGAGGGCCTGGCTGAGCGCGCGTTCCGGGCTCCCGTCAGTGGCGATCTCACGAATCACCGCGCGGGTCGTATCGGCGGGCTCCTCCCAGCGCTCGGCGGCCTGTCGGTGGATCTCCCAATCCGCGTCCGAGGCGTCGCCGCGACGACTCGCCAGCCGCTCCCGGACCGTGGACGTCCCGGCCTGGCAGATCAAGAGGACGGCCGGGACGCACCAACGCTCGGCCGCGTCCAGAAAGAGCCGACGCTTCGCCTCCTCGCGGAAGTTCGCGTCCACCAGGACCCGCTTTCCCTCGAAGAGCGAGGATTCCGCGCGGCGGAGACATTCCGCGTAGGTCCGCTCGGTCCATTCGCGCGAGTAGATGCCCTCCTCGAACGACCCCGCCGCGGAGTCACCCTCGGAGACCCCGGCCAGTTCCTTTCGGACCTGATCCGTGCGGATCACGACGAAGTCGGCTCGCTCGGCCATCGCCCGGGCCAGGGTGGATTTGCCCGTGCCCGGCAGCCCTCCGACCAGGACGACACAGGGTCGGCGACCGGGTTCCTCCAGGCTTCCCAGGGCCAGAAGCCAACGGGCCCGCGCCTTGGTCAGGGCCAGGTCCCGGTCGGGCTTCGGGATCTCCGCTTCGCCAAGTTTCAAGCCCTCCACCTTGCCCCGCACGGCGGCGCGGTAGGCCGTGTAGAACGGGAGCAGCGCCTGGCCTTCCGAATCGCCCGAGGCGCGGAGGTAGGACTCCGCGAAACGGGGAGCCAGGTCACTCCGACCGTGGAGGGCCAGGTCCATCGCGAGAAAGGCCATGTCGGCGATCGGGTCGGCGTGACGAAAGCGCTCGTTGAACTCGATGCAGTCGACGATCACCGTGTCGTCCGGGGGCGGACGCTCGGGAAAGAGGTAGACGTGCTCCAGCCGCAGGTCGCCGTGGCCGTCGCGCGGCACGTCGCGCCCCGCTCGCCGTTCGATCAGAGGGCCGAGAGTGGCCAGGGCGGAGTTCGTCAGCGTTTTCAGCCGGTCGAACACGGCGCGGCTGAGCGTCGCTCCCACGTGGGATTCCGA
>JBFWRA010000947.1:0-2898 GCA_050249155.1 Isosphaeraceae bacterium
GGAGCGAAACGTCCGCGTCGGGCAACCCCTGGAACAATCGCTGCCCGCCGCGGGGGTCTCGGCGACCGTCGCCGTGAACCTTCCTGGGGGCCGATCGATGCCGTCGCGGCTGGAGGCCGCGGGGGGAGTCAGTCAGCTTCACTTCGAGGAGACGGAACTCTCCGGGCCGTACCAGGTCAAGATCGGCCCGCCTCTCGACCTGGAATCGACGTTCACCGCGAACCCGCCATCGGCCGAGAGCGACCCGACCAAGCTCGACCAGGCCGGATTGGTCGAGGCCGTCCCTGGATGGTCGTTCGCTTATATGACCAACTGGAGAGAATTGACCGGGAACGCGGGGGCCGTGAGCCGCCGCGGCGAGCTTCATCGGCCTCTGCTCTTCGCGCTTCTGGGTTTTCTTCTCATCGAATCGCTGTTGGCCTGGCTGTTCGGCCACAACGTCCCCCGCGCCTGAACCAAACCCGCTTCGCCTCGCCCCGAGGGCCGCCCGACGTGATGGACTGGTTGCTCCGACAACTCGCGGACCGACTCGGGGTGGAGCCCGCCCGCGCCGGTGAGGCGCTGGTCCCTTCGATTCGGTTTGAACGCCCCTGGCCGCAAGGCGTCGCGATCCTCCTGGTGATCGCCTGCGCCGGCCTGGTGATCTGGCTGTACCACCGCGAAGGTCAGGCGTCGACCTTCTCGAAAATCGTGCTGGCCACGCTCCGCATCGCGCTCGTCCTGCTCACCATGTTCATGCTTTCGGAGGCGGTGCTCTCGGTCGAGCGGACCGGTCTCCCGTACTTCGTGGTCATGGTGGACGACTCCGCTAGCCAGGGGATCGTCGATCGCTACGACGACCCTCGGGAAAAGCAGGCGGTGGAGGACCTGGCCAGGGCCGCGGGACGTTCCGAAGCCAGCCGCTGGGCCGTCGCCGACGGGCTCCTTCGACGCTCCGACGCCGAACTCCTTCGCGAACTCCAGAAGCAAAACCGCGTCCGGCTCTACCTCGCCTCGACCAACCCCAGGCTCCTGGCCGAGATCGACTCTCCGGAGGCCGTCGCACCGGCCCTCGAACAGCTCAAGAAGGCGGAACCCTCGGGCGGGCAGACCCGGCTCGGGGCCTCGTTGCGCGAGGTCCTCACCGAGCTTCGCGGAGCGCCTCCGTCGGCCGTCCTTCTGCTCAGCGACGGCCAGACCACCGATGGCGAAAGCCTTCCCAAGGCCGCCGAGCTGGCCGCTCGCAAGGGGGTCAAAATCTATCCCATCGGCCTGGGCAGCCCGGAACCGTCTCGCGACCTGGAATTGACCGACCTGCTCGTCGACGAGGTCGTGTTCGCCGACGACCTCGTCCGGTTTCAGGCCAAGCTCAACGCCAAGGGCTTCGAGGGGGAAGACGTCACCGTCGTCCTCAAGGAACGAAGGCCTGGGACGGACGGTCCAGACGACGCCCGGATTCTGGACACCCTCCAGGTGAAAGCCCCTCCCGACGGTCAGCCCCTGCCCGTGGAGATCGGCCACCGACCGACCGAGACCGGCGAGGTCGTCTTCACCCTGGAAATCGACCCCAAGCCTCGCGAGTTCCAGATCGAGAACAACCGGATTCAGAGGACCGTCAACGTCCGCAAAGAGAAACTCCGCGTCCTGCTGGTCGACAGCGAGCCGAGGTACGAGTACCGCTACCTCAAGAACTACCTCGAGCGCGAGGAGAGCGTCGACCTCAACGTCGTCCTGCTCTCCTCCGACCCCGAGTACAGCGAGCAGGACCTCACCGCGCTGCCCACGTTCCCCGGCACTCGTGACGATCTCTTCACCTACGACGTGGTCCTGCTGGGAGACACCGACCCCGGTTTCCTCAGCGTCTCGCAGATGCAAAACCTGTCCGCGTTCGTCACGGAGAAAGGGGGGGGGCTGCTCTTCATCGCCGGGGAGCACTTCAATCCCCTGAGCTATCGCGCCACGCCACTGGACGACCTCCTCCCGGTCGAACTGGCCGACGCCCGTAACCCCTCGGCGCTGGGCAACGCGACCGACCCCTTCCTCCCGGTCCTGACCGCGGAGGGGCGCGGCAATCCGATCTTCCGGTTCGGGGCCGACGAGTCGGAAAGCGCTCAGATCTGGCAGGACCTTCCTCCGCTGTACTGGTACCTGGAAGCTCCCCGAAAGAAACCCGCGGCCCTCGTCCTGGCCGAGCATCCAACCCAGGTGGGAACCGACGGCAAGCTGCCCATCTTCGTCTACCAGTTCGTCGGCGCGGGCAAGACGATGCTCAACGCCGTCGACGACACCTGGCGATGGCGGTTCCGAGTCGGCGACCGCTACTTCGGCCGGTTCTGGATCCAGACGATCCGCTTCCTCGCGCGCTCGAAACTGCTCGGCCAGAAGCAGGCGGAGGTCTCCACCGACCGTCGCCGTTACCAGAGGAACCAGCCGATCCAGGTGCGGGTCCGTTTCCCCAACCCCGGACTGGCCCCCGCGGCGGGAGAGGTCAACGTCCTGATCGAGAAGCGAGGGGAGGGGCCCCGCCGGTTGCCCCTCAAGGCGTCTCCTGGCGGCCGAAGCGTGTTCGAGGGCGCGCTCCCCCAGGCCAGCGAGGGAGAATACACGATCACGCTGCTTCCCCCACCCGCCCTGCAAGGCGCGGTGCCCACCACGACGTTCCGCGTCGACCCCCCCGCCGGTGAACGCGAGCGCATCGAGATGAACCAGGCCGAGTTGCTTCGGACCGCCAGCCTCACCGGGGGCGTCTTCCACACGCCGGGAACCCTGGACGACCTGTTGAAGGACCTTCCCAAACCGCAGAAGGTCCCCCTCGATACCGACCCTCCCATTCCCCTCTGGAACACCTGGCCCGTGCTGGGCCTGTTCCTGACGATCATCACCGCGGAGTGGGTGTTGAGAAAGCGCAAGCAGATGGTA
>JBFWRA010000948.1:0-2892 GCA_050249155.1 Isosphaeraceae bacterium
GACCGATCGGGCCGCGGCGTAGAGCCCCTGGGGGAGCGTGCCGGGGGCCAGGCGGATCATCCAGCCCAGCAGCAGCGGGCGGGCGGAGCCGGCGACCCGGCCGTCCGGGGCGAGCGGAAAAACCAGAGCGCTCAGCGCCTCGGTCCCTCGGGCCCGAAGCGCCACGACGTACCAGGGGGCGGCCAGCGCCAGGGCCACCAATAGCGCCACCACGCCGGCCAGAAAGCTCGGAGAGGACAGCCAGGAGGGCAGCCGACGGCCGGAACCCGGCGTTCCTCCCTCGCCACGCCGTGACGACGGGCGCTCCACTCCCGCGCCGAGGTAGGACTGGTGCAAGGCCATCACCGGAATCGTCGCCAGCCCGAAGAGCCCCACCGACGTCAGCGAGATTCCCAGGCAGAGGCCGCCCAGCGCTCCCCAGAGGAGGAACCCGTCCCGGCCCAGCGCTCCCGACGACGATCCCGACGACCGGCGCAGGTGCTCGCCGTAACAGAACAGCACCCCCAGCGCGCCGGCCAACGCCAGGGTCGTCGGCGTGGCCTGTTGCATCTGCACCAGCAGGTTGCGGTTGAACCCGGTCAACACGGCCGCCACCAGGCCGACCCCCGCCCCTCGCCAGAGTCGACCGTGCAAATACACCAGCACCACCACGACCGCCCCCGCCGCGTAGCTGGGCAAGACCGTCGCCAGGGGGTCGTGGTCGTTCCCCAGCGCCAGGCCGACCGCCTCCAGCCAGGCGTACAGCGGGGGCTGACCCGCCACCGTCCGGAACGCCGACGCTTCCGCCGTCGAGCCAATCGACGCCGCCGCGGGAACCTGGTCCAGGACGTACCCTTCCAGGACCGCGAGCCCTCGCAGGCCCCACCACGGGCCAGGCGGAGTGAGGTCCCAGTTGTTCAGCGCCGAGAGCCCGGGAAGCACCGCCACCAGAACGACCAGCGGGAAGAACATCGCCGAGCGCGGCACGGGCCGCAGCAACGGCTGAGCCGAGGTGACCGTCACGTCTTGCCAGCGCGGGCGTTCGCGATCGCGTTCGCGGAGGTCCACCCGGGCGATCTCGCCACTCTCTTCACTCTTCACGCTGGCACCCCGGCGCAATGGCGGGGCGTGCGTCACGCCCTCGCGCGGCTCCTCCTCACGTCTCCGTCTCGGCCTCATGCTTCCGCGCGAACCCTACCAGATTTTCCAGGGCGCGGGGAGTCCCCTTCAATCCCCCCGTTCCTTGTTCAACGCCTCTCCGGCCTGTTGCAACATCTTGCCCATCGCGGTGAAGAGGCTGCCCGCGGCGCCCCGGGCGGCGGCCCCGCCGGCGGCCAGCGACTCCTTGCCCAGTTCCACGGGGTGTTCCCGGGCGGCCTGGACCGCCGCCTCGACCGACGGCTTGATTCGCGACAGGACGCGCTCGGCGTGCTCGGTCAGGTCCCCCACCTGGTCCGACAGAAACGACTGGACCGCCTTGCCCCCCTCGGCGACGGTCTGGGTGAACGTCGACCGAATCGCCTCGAAGTTGTCCCCAACCCGTTTGAGGTCCTCGGCGGTGAACTTCTGCCCGCGGGCGCGGGCCTCCTCCATCGCGAGCTTGGCCGACAACGCCGCCTGCGACAGACCGTCGCCCAGGGCCTCGGTCACCTGCCTCAGCGTTCCGTCGGGCTTCTCGTGAACCACTTCGGAGGCGGCTCCGGCGGCCCCCTCGACCACCGACTTCACCAGGCTCAATACGCCCTGGCCAGACTCCTGAGCCCGACGCGCCGCATCCGCCACCAGGCCGGCGATCCGGCCCCGGACGTCCTCCCCCTTGGCCACGATCGCCCGCGTTCGCTCCTTCACGGCGTCGAGGTCGACCGGCCCCAGGGTCTCGCAAGCGTTCGCGTCGTCGGCTGGACCGGAAGTGTTCTCGGGGTTCATCGTGGTGCTCCTTGGCCGTTCGCGGAGGATCGGCCGATCCAGGGCTCGAAAGACATATCTGGATTAGACCAGTGCCCCATCCCCCTGTCAACAGGCCAGCGACGCGCCGCGACGAGGGGTCCAGCCAAAGCGCGTCACCTGGCGACCACCTAGGCCAGGAACGTCGTGAATTGGTCCAGCGACTTTCTCTCGATGTTCGGCACCTTGGCGTCCGGGGCCGGGTGGCCGACGACCAGGAGCAAGAAAGGCCGTTCGTTCCTGGGACGGCCCAGCGCCTCGTTGAGGAATCCCATCGGGCTTGGCGTGTGGGTCAGGGAAACCAGTCCCGCCAGATGGATGGCCGCGATCAGCAGACCCGTGGCGATGCCGACGGATTCTTGCGCGTAGTAGTGCTTCAACGGGCGGCCGTCCGGGAGCAGCCCATGGCTCTGAACGAAGATCGCGATCAGGTACGGCGCCGTCTCCAGAAACGGCTTGCGCTCGTCGGTGCCCAGGGGGGCCAGGGCGTCGAGCCACTCGCGCGGAGCCCTGTGCCGATAGAACGCCCGTTCCTCGGCTTCCGCGCCCTCGCGGATCGCGCGCTTGACCGCGGGGTCCGAAACGACGACGAAGTGCCAGGGCTGTCGGTTCGCCCCGCTTGGCGCGGTGCCCGCGGCCCTGAGGCAATCCTCGATCACCTCCCGCGCCACGGGCCGGTCTGAGAAGTCGCGGACGGTCCTACGCCCGCGAATCTCGGCGTAGAACGCGGCGGCGCGACGGGCCATTTCGTCCGGGGGATATTCTCGGTGGGAAGGGAGCGGAACCAGCGCGGGGGCTGGCATGGCGGGTCACTCCTTTTCGACTGGCGGAATCCGTCGCGCCCGCGATACCTCGACCTGGAAGATGATAACCCGCGATCCAGGCCGCGGCCAGGTTGGGGATGGCCGCGACGCTCCAGACCGTTGGCCACGAATCCATCGTGGGGAAGGCACCCGCTTATGGAAAGGG
>JBFWRA010000949.1:0-2892 GCA_050249155.1 Isosphaeraceae bacterium
GTAGACGACGGCGACGTCGCCTACACGATCGTCACGGCGGCGGCCGTCAGCCAGGACCCGTCCTACGCCAGTTTCGACCCCGACGACGTCCCGCTGATCAACCGCGACGACGATCAGGCGGGCGTCCTGATCACCGAGTCCGACGGTTCCACGGTCGTGACCGAAGGCGGTGCGGCCGATTCCTATACGATTCGGCTGACCAGCCAACCCCTGGCCGACGTGATCGTGAACGTCGACGCGGGAACCCAGGTGACCACCCTCCCCACCTCGGTCACGTTCAACGCCTCGAACTGGAACACGCCACGGATCGTGACCCTCACCGCCGTCAACGACCGGCTCGTGGAGGGGACTCACGCCGCGATCGTCACCCACGCCGTCGGAAGCGCCGACCCGACGTACGATGGGATGGAGGCCCCCTCGGTCTCGGTGGCCATCCAGGACGACGACCGTTGGTCCACCCCTCTCGATTTCGACGGCGACGGCAGGGCGGAGCCGACCGTCTTCCGAATCCCGACGGCCCAGTGGTTTTACCGCTCCTCGTTGACCGGGGGAGGGACCGCGCTCAACCCCTACGGGGCCCCGGGACTCTCCCTGGACGTCCCCCTGACGGCGGACTTCGACGGCGACGGTAAATCCGACCAGGCGGTCTTCCGAGTTCCGACGGCCCAGTGGTTTTATCGCTCCTCCGCCACGGGTCGGGGCGCGGCGCTCAACCCGTTCGGTGCCTCGGGCCTGTCGATGGACCTGCCGCTGGCGGCGGACTTCGACGGCGACGGCAAGGCCGACCAGGCCGTCTTCCGAACCACCACCGCCGAATGGTTTTATCGATCGTCCCTCACCGGAAAAGGAGTGGCCCTCAACCCGTTCGGCGCGACGGGCCTCACACTCGACGTCCCCCAGGCGGCGGACTTCGACGGCGACGGCAAGGCCGACCAGGCCGTCTTCCGAACCACCACCGCCGAATGGTTTTACCGATCCTCCCTCACCGGGAAAGGCGTGGCGCTCGGCCCGTTCGGAGCCCCAGGAATGTCGATGGACCTTCCGCTGGCCGCCGACTTCGACGGCGACGGCAAGGCCGACCGCGCGGTGTTCCGAGTTCCGACCGCGCAATGGATCTACCGGTCGTCGGCGACCGGCCAGGGAGTCGCGTTGAATCCCTTCGGAGCGACGGGGCTCACTCTCGACGTGCCCGTCGGGGTGACCCCTGCCTTCTGGCGGGCGCGCCGAAACTCGACCCAGCCCGGAGGAGCTTCCCTCGCCAGGACCTCCACCGCCTCGCCGATCGACGTCCCCATCGTCATTCCGACCGACCTCGCCCTCAACGCGTCTCAGATCCGCTCCAGAAAAAGGGGTCAGGAGCCGTTCTTGACGTGAACGCTCCGGGTCGTTAGGATCGGGACATGAGTCGACCACCCCGGGCCTCCGAGGGGGGCCTGATTTACCATGCTCTGAACCGCGCCAGCGCCCGGCTGGCGATCTTCGAAGGCGACGACGATTTCGCGGCCTTCGAGCGGGTTTTGGACGAGGCGATCACGCGGTACGAGATGCGGCTGCTGTCGTACTGCGTGATGCCGAACCACTTCCATCTGGTCGTCTGGCCGCGAGGCGATGGCGACCTTTCCCGGTTCATGCGCTGGCTGACCATGACCCACGCCCAGCGCTGGCACGCGCGGCGACGTTCCGCGGGGTCGGGCCATCTCTACCAGGGCCGGTTCCGCTCGTTCCCCGTGCAGGACGACGCACACCTCGACCTCGTCAGTCGTTACGTCGAGAGCAACCCGACGAGGGCCGGCCTGACGACCCGGGCCGAGCACTGGCGATGGAGCGGCCTTCGACCCCGCGACGCCCAGGGCGTGGCCGAGGGGCCGACCCTGGGCCCCTGGCCGTTCGATCGACCCGAGGACTGGGTGGATCGCGTCAACACACCGCTCAGCCCCTCCGAGGAGTTGGGCGTGCGCCTGGCCATCCAGCGAGGCCAGCCCTTCGGAGCCCCGGACTGGCAAGTCGCGATCGCCTCGCGGCTGGGGCTCGGTTCGACACTCCGCCCCCGGGGTCGCCCTCGGAAACGCCCCGAGACCGATCCCTGATCCCTGACGCCGAATTCCAGACGTGATCTCGTCTCGCCGAGCACCCGTCACCGACGTTGGGGAACGGATCGCGGGCGGCGGAGCTGTCACACTTTGGTGCGCTCGGGACAACACCTTCACGGTGAGAATCGCATCGTCGATGCCGACGCGCGACCCGTCTCGCCGGAACCTTCCCAGCGCGACTCGCGGAAAGGAACCTCATGCGCCGAACCCGACTGGCCTGGATCGGCACAGGCCTGGCCCTGGCTCTGATCCTCATGAGCGCCAATCCGCGCTCCTCGCGCGGGCTGTCCTGGTTTGGCCCGAACCGACGGCCAAGCTACGCGACGACCCCCGTCCGACGCGCCGACCTTCGAGGGACGGTCGTGGCCGGGGGGCGAGTCGACAGCACGGATAAGACCATCATCGAGTGCGAACTCGAAGCGGCCATCGGCGCGTCCTGGGGTTCCGCCGCGATCCTGAGCCTTCTGCCCGAGGGGACGAGGGTCAAGAAGGGGGATCTGCTCTGCTCGCTCGACTCCGCCCGCCAGGAGGAGAAACTTCGACTGGCCGAGATCCTCGTCGGCCAGGCGAGGGCCGATCTGACGGAGGCGGAACTCAACCTGGAGATCGCCAGGCTCGCCGTGACCGAGTATCGCGAAGGTCTGATGCGCATGACGCTCAAAACGCTCAATGGCCAAATCGCCCTGACGCGTTCGGAGCTGGAGCGAACCCAGGACCGGCTGAACTGGTCGCGGAGGATGCTGGAGAAGGGATATCTCTCCCGAGCGCAGGTCGCGACCGAGGAGCAAATCGTCGCCCGGAT
>JBFWRA010000950.1:0-2892 GCA_050249155.1 Isosphaeraceae bacterium
TGACCGAGTTTCTCACGCGGTGGTCGGGGGACGAGAGCGACCTTCACGATTTGCTCACGATCCTGAGTTTCGTGAGCCTGGAGCACGGCTCGGCCGACCTGAGATCGGCGCTTCGGACGATCGACGACCGGGGTCCATTGGCGGTCAAGGCGTTTCGGCTCCAGGGGCTGGACGGCTTCGCGCTGGTGAGCCTTTACGGCCCGGTGCTCGACGCGCTGGGCACGTCCATGCCATTGGATCAAGCGCTCATTCTTTTACGAGTGAATGCCGACGATCTGGACGAGATGCTTCAGACGCAACGGCCCGAGGCGTTGGCGGGGCATCTGCGGCACGTCGCGGCGGCGGGACTGGTCGACGCGGTGGGAGGAAGCCCCCACGCCCTGCGGTTGCTGGTTCAGCATGGAAGCCGAGGCGAGCGGGCGCTGAGGCAGGCGGGCCCCGACGCGGCCGACGTGGTGTATGAGGATTACAGCGATCCCGGCCTGCGCAACCAGGCGGTCGAGGCCCTGGCCGAACACGGCGTGATGGCCCTGGCGGTCCTGGACAAGTACGCCAGCGACCCCGACTTTCGCGACGTGCTGCGGACCGAGGGCGCGGGGGTGATCCCGCCGATCGCCAGGACCGACGCCAGCCCCGAGGCGATGGCGAAGCTCCAGGAGAAGCCGAAGCGTTCGTTCACCGAGTCGCTGGCCCTTTCCGTGCTGCTGCTCTCGGGCGACAACGGCCAGGCGACGATTCGCACCATCAAGGAGGATGGCCTGGATCGGGTCGCCTCGTTCGACGAGAGCCAGGGATCGTTCTATCAATTCCTGCCGCTGTACGACCTGCTGCACCTGGGGAACGTCCTGCGGCACGGTTACTCGCCGACGAAAGGGGAGATGACCTGGGCGTTGATCGACGGCTGTTTCGTGGTGGCCGACGCCCTGAGCCTGGCGACGATTCAGCCCGAGGGTGTGGTCGCCACGGAGGCGGCCCGAACCCAGATCAAGACGGCGACCCGGGAAGCGGCGAAGGCCCTGGGGCGCGAGGCCGCCGAGGAGACCGCCACGACGGTCGCCCAGGTGACGCTCAAGCGTGGAGCGGCCGAAGGGGTCGAGGCCGCGGCGGAACGGCTCTCGCGATGGTGGGCCGTCCGCGCCGCGGGAGGCACGTATCAGGTGTTGCGACGGCTGCCCGAGGCCCTGCCCAGACTCTCGCTGACCGAGTTGACCGACCTGGCCCGGCCCCTCTGCGCGCGAGCGGGCCTGCGGCTGAGCTCCTGGGGGCCTGTCCGGTTTTTGAAGGACGGCAAGGAGGTCCTGATGCGCATCCCGCCAGGCCGAGGCTTGAAGTATCTGGGCGCTCAGGCCGCGCAGGCGGGCGTGGGGGTGGTCGGCTTTCAGAAGATGGAGGAGCACCTGGCCAGCCGACGACCCCGTGAGACAGGGGCCGCGGGAAACTAAGCGGTTCGTCCGAGTCGCCGTCGCCGCTTAGGAGGTCGGGGCCTCCGGCGCGGGCGGCGGAATCCGGGGCTCGGGAACCAGCGGGGGGACCGCCGAGGTCGTGGCCACCTGGTTTCTTCCCCGGGAACGGGCCCGGTTCATCGCCTCGTCGGCGGCGTCCAACAGGGCGAGCATGTCGACGCCGTCGGCGGGGAAGCTGGCCACGCCGAACGAGACGCTCAGCTCGGGCAGGCCCGGGTGCGAGGCGCAGGCCCATTGCACGGCGGAGCGGACGACCCCCGCGACCGTCAGCGCATCGGTCCCGCCGGTGTTGGGCAGCACGGTGATGATCCGGGCGTCGTCGAGCTGGGCGACCACGTCGCTGCCTCGAAGCGTCCTGGCCGTGGCGTCGGAGATCCGTTCCACCACGTCCTCGACCGCCTCGTCCCCGTGTTCCCGGGTCAGGGTCGGCATGTCATCCAGTTCCATGCAGAAGACGCTCAATGGCTCGCGGTGCCGCTGGGCCTGGGACAGGGCGTAGGGAAGGACCGCGTTGAGGAAGGTCGCGTCGCGGACCGCGGCGGTCATGTCCACGGGGGCCTCGATCCTCCCCCGCTGGCTGGCGTGAAGTCCGCGCTCGGCGGCGGCGGCCATCGCGCAGAGGGTCCTCAACCGTCGGACGATCCGGGGGGACCAGCGCCCTCCCTTGAGGGTGCCGGGTCTGGCGTAAAGCTGAAGCGTCATCTGGTAATGATCGCCACACCACAGCCCCAGACAGAGCGGGTATCCCAGCGACTCGACTTGCTCCACGGTCATCGCGGCGGCCTCGGCGGGCCAGATCCCGATCAGGCGCGGATCGGGGTTGTCCCGCTGGTCGCGGTCCAGCATCAACTCGGCCCGACAGGCCCCCGAGATCGACCCCGCCACGCGGAGAAACGCGGCTTCAAGCACCTCGGGCTCCCGGGCGGTGGTGATCACGTCGGCGAACTGGTGAAGCTGCCGAGAGGCCCGACCGACGCTGAAGACCCCGAGGACCTCGTGAAGCGCCAGGGTCGTGTCATGAAAGGCGTCCTTCACCCATCGCCAGGGTGAGCGTCGCCTGGCGGGTCGCGCCAGGGGTGCCGTCGGGCCCTCGCCCGACGTCGAGGACGCCGAGGGTCGCCGGGGGGACGCCGGCCTGGCACCACTCGGAGACGACCGCCCCGCCCGCGCGGGCGAGGGGGGAGGAGGTGGCCCCTTCATGGCGCTGGCGCAGGGAGGAGAAGGAGGGTTGGGAGGGTTCGGCGCGAGCTTGAACATGGTCTTGGGGTCATCCGGCGAGTCGTGTCGGTCGTCGGTCTTCGACGCGCCTGGCCCCTCGGCTGAAGGGAATCGCGACGGAGCCCGCGGGCGGGATCTGGGCCGATCGAACGACCCGTTCCCACTCGGTACGTCGTTCCCTGACCGTGATCCAGCCCCCGATCCTGGACAG
>JBFWRA010000951.1:0-2891 GCA_050249155.1 Isosphaeraceae bacterium
AAGGCCCACGCGCCGTCGAACTGGCCCGACACGCCGTCGAAATCGTCCCCCAACCCGAGCCCGAATACCTGGACACCCTGGCCGCCGCGTTCGCCGAGACCGGCGACTTCCCCCAGGCCCGCGCCGTGGCCATCGAGGCGATCTCCCTGATGGAAGACCCCGACCGCCGGGCCTCCTATGAAGACCGCCTGGCCCTCTACGAAGCCGGTCGCCCCTACCACGACCCCGACGATCACCCCCCACGCGGTGGATTCTCGTGACCCCGACTTGAGGCGGGACGAACCTCGTCTCAAAGGATGAGGATTCATGGTCCAGCGACCCGAGCGGCGACGAGCATACCTGGTGGGAGGGGGGATCGCGTCACTCGCGGCCGCCGCCTACCTGATCCGCGACGGCGGATTCGACGGCCGAGACGTCCGCGTGTTCGAGTCGCTTGGCGTCGTTGGCGGAAGCATGGACGGTTCGGGGACGCCCGAGGAGGGATACCTCATTCGTGGCGGCCGGATGTTTAATTGTTCGTATGTTTGTACTTATGATCTTTTGTCCTTTATTCCCTCGTTGAGCGATCGATCGAGATCGGTCCGGGACGAGTTCATCGCCTTCAACGCGCAGGTCAAGACTCACGCGAAAGCCAGGCTCGTGGAGAAGGGAAAGATCCGGGATTCCTCCTCGATGGGATTCCGCATGAAGGACCGATTCGACTTGCTGTCCATCATGTCGCGTTCCGAGAGGTCACTGGGCGCCCTGAGAATCGACGAGTGCTTCCGCCCCTCGTTCTTCAAGTCGAATTTCTGGCTCATGTGGGCGACGATGTTCGCGTTTCAACCCTGGCATGGCGCGGTTGAGTTCAAACGCTACCTCCATCGATTCCTCCACGAATTCCCTCGATTCAATACGCTCGCCGGCGTGGATCGGTCTCCCTACAATCAGTACGAGTCCGTGATCCTTACGACGGAGACCTGGCTCAGGAACCAGGGAGTCGAGTTCGAGACGAACGCCGAAGTGGTCGGGCTAGACTTCAAGCCGGCGGAAGTCGATACGACCGAGGAGCGTCTCCGTTACCTCAAGAACGGAGTCGAGGAGGCCGTCGCCGTCGAGAAGACGGATCTGGTCTTCGTGACGAACGGGTCGATGACGGCCGCGTCCCGCGTGGGAACCCACACCACCGCCGCTCGACTGGAATCCACCAAGAGCGGCGATTGGAAACTCTGGGAAAGCTTGGCCCGAGATCGCCCCGAGTTTGGACGTCCGACCGTCTTCGACGACCACGTCGACGAGTCGAAATGGGAGTCGTTCACGGTCACCTGTCGTGATCCGCTCCTGTTTCACCGAATCGAGGAATTCACGGGGAACAAACCCGGCACGGGGGCCCTGGTCACGATCATCGACTCGAATTGGTTGACGTCGATCGTGGTGGCGCATCAGCCACACTTCCTCAACCAACCAGCCGATATCCAGGTGTTCTGGGGTTACGGTCTCTTCGTGGATCGAGTGGGAAACTTCGTCAAGAAGCCAATGGCCGAATGCACCGGTGAAGAGATCCTCTCGGAATTGTGCTCACACCTTGGTTTCACTGAGGACCTTCCCCGGATCCTCGCCTCATGCCGATGCGTGCCCTGCATGATGCCCCATGTCACAAGCCAGTTTCTGGTGCGCGATCGCGGGGACCGGCCCGAGGTCGTTCCCAGAAACTCCACCAACCTGGCCTTCATCGGGCAATTCGTCGAGCTCCCTCACGACGTCGTCTTCACGGTGGAATACTCTGTTCGAGCCGCGATGACCGCCGTATATACCCTCCTCAACCTGGAGAAGGCCCCTCCGCCCGTGTATCGTGGCAAGATCGATCCCCTTGTTATCTGGGCCCAGTTGAGATCCCTGTTTTCTTGACCCGTCTCGCTCCTGAAGACCCACGTGACAAACTCACGATGAACACGCGACGCTTTCAAAACCTCGTGACCAACGCCGACGAACTCGCCGGACTGATCGGAACCCCCAGCGAACTGGTGCTCAAGAAGCAGCTCGATCGGCTGGATGAGCACATGATCAGGTTCATCAAGGAGTCCCCGTTCCTCCTGCTCGGGACGGTGGACCGCCAGGGGCGTTGCGACGTCTCGCCGCGGGGGGACGGGTTCGGGCTGGCGAAGGTGCTGGATCCCGGCACGCTGGTCATTCCCGAGCGCAAGGGCAACCGACGCGCCGACAGCCTGCGGAACGTCCTGGAGACCGGACGGGTCGGCCTGTTGTTCCTGATCCCGGGGATCGGGGAGACCCTGCGCGTCAACGGCGGGGCCTGCGTGATCCGGGACGAGGAGATTCTGGCCCCGCTGGCGGCCGACGGAAAGACCCCGGTCGTCGGGATCGCCGTCGAGGTGGAGGAGTGCTACCTCCAGTGCGCCAAGGCCGTGATCCGGTCCAGGCTCTGGGAGCCCCGGCCCGATGGGAGCGTCTCGTCGGTGCCCTGCCTGGCCGAGATGCTCGTCGACCAGACGAGGATCGAAGGGCAGACGGTGGAGGCGCTGGCCCGCCAGATCGAGGATTCCTACAAGAACAACCTGTATTGACCGGTCGGGAAGACCGAGGACCCGCGAGCCCGGTGATTCCCCCTGGGAACGTCGCGGGCGTTCACCGTTCGCGGGTGTGCTCAAAGCGGTTGTGCTCAAACTCGAATTGAGGGTTCGCGGGGTTTCCATTATGGTGGGGGGCCCGTAGGGGCCGCGACGCGACGCGGCACCCCGCCACTCGCGAACGACACCCGCCTGGGAGGCATGGATGTTTCCCTTGACCCGCCCCTATCGCCAGGCCGCGGCCACCGCCGCGCTGCTGATCCTCACCGTCGCCCCCACCCTTTACGTCGCGGCGACCGCCTGGTAATTTGGGAGGCGGGGACACCG
>JBFWRA010000952.1:0-2887 GCA_050249155.1 Isosphaeraceae bacterium
GCCGAACGTCAGAGGGTGGTCTTCGACGCCGTCGCGGGTGTGAACCCGGACGACTTCCGGGCTCTCTACTCGAAAACGGCCAGGGCCCTCGACGACGCGCGAGCGAAGCTTTCCAACCAGGAGGCGATCAACGACGCGCTGGCATCCCGCAACGCGGTTCTCACCCGCGACGTGGACGCCCTGAGGGTCCGGGTCGAGTCGGCGAGCAAGCTCGCCGCCCGTTACGAGATCGAGGCCAAGGAGGCCGAACGCCTTCGCCCCCAGGTCGAGATCCTCAAAGGCGAGATCGCGGCGAAGTCTCAGAAGCTCGACGAGCTGGAGTCGGTGCTCGAAACGCCGGAAGGCCGCGAGGCGTATGACTTGAAGCGACGATACGACCGAGCCTGGATGGTCGCGGCGGGGGGGTGGTCCGTCTCGGCGATCCTGGCGATGATCGCCGTGGGTGGATACGCCATGCTCCGTTCCCCCGCGGCCAATTCCACTCAGACCCCCCTGGAAGACGCTCAGCCTGACGAGGGACCGACGCACCGGATCGTCTGATCGCGGTCCAAGGGCGGACTCGGTTTCAAAGTCGCGGTTGAGCGCGAACGCCTTGGGGAGTACAGTCCCGCCAGCGAATGCCGTGGCTTCCTCCTCGGGACGAGTCAACATGCGTGGCCGCATCCCCTCGGTTCTGGCGGTACTTCTCGCTCTGGTCCTGGGCCCGGGTCGGGCTCGTTGTGAAGTCGAACCGATCGAACTTCCCCCCTTCAACGACCCCGCCGAGTCCGTCGCCGTCGCGATTCCCGAGCCGACCGCCCTGGCCGTCCAATTTCACCAGACCGGGCGGTGGGTTTGGGCCTTCGGTCGGTTCTGGGGAATGGCGGTTCCGTTCGCCTTGCTGGTGACCGGGGCCTCGGCCCGGTTGCGGGATTTCGCGTCCCGGCTCTCCCGAGGGTCGACCTATGGGACCGTGACCCTTTACGTGGTCCTGTTCCTGGTTTTCGTGTACCTCGTCGGATTTCCCTGGCGGTTTTACGCGGGGTACGTCCGCCAGCACGCCTACGGTCTCTCGAATCAGACGTTCGCCAAGTGGCTGACCGACGGCGTTCTCGCTCTGGGCGTCGACCTGGTCGGGGCCATCACGTTGGCCTGGTTGCCGTTCCTCCTGATCCGCCGATATCCACGGATCTGGTGGTTGATCACGGCGGTCGGCTCGGTCCCTTTTTTCGCGTTCGTGATGCTCATCACGCCGCTCTGGATCGACCCGCTCTTCAACGACTTCGGGCCGATGAGGGACAAGGCTCTGGAGGGAAAGATCCTGGCTTTGGCCGCTCGGGCGGGGATCGACGAGGGCCGGGTCTTCGAAGTGAACAAGAGCGTCGACACCAAGGCGGCCAACGCCTACGTCACGGGTTTCCTCGACAGCAAGAGGATCGTGCTCTGGGACACGCTCTTGACCAAGTTCGACGAGCGGCAGGTTCTCGCGGTCATGGGGCACGAGATGGGTCATTACGTGAGGAATCACGTGGTCAAGGCCATCGCCTTCGCGTCGATCGTCGTGCTCATCGCGCTCTTCTGGACGGACCGGGTCGGCCGCTGGCTGATCGGACGTTACGGCGAGCGTTGGGGAATCCGGTCCCTCTCCGACGTCGCCGCCACCCCGTTGATCCTGCTCTTGATCGGGTCGTCCTCGATCGTCCTGGCACCGATCTCGCTGGCGTACAGTCGTCATCAAGAGCGCGAGGCCGACCGATTCGCCCTCGACCTCACGGGTTTGAATCACTCGGCCGCCCAGGCGTTCGCGTCCTTTCAGCGCGAAAACCTGGGCATTCCCCAACCCTCCCTCTTTTACAAGGTCTTCCGGTCGACGCATCCAAGCATCGCCGAGCGCATCACCTTCTGCAACACGTACCGACCGACTCCGTGGTTAGGGGACTCGAAAGTCAAGGACATCACCCCCGATTGACGCTTCGGTGGCGCTGATCTGGCCTGATTTCCTGGTTCGTCAGGCGATTCAGGCCGATGAGTAGAGGAACGAAGACGCCGGGGCGGTCGCCCTCGATTGTTCGGAACGTGTGCGACGGACAAGATTTGGGTTGGAGATTCCGTGGGCCGGTCGTGGCGCGACTTTGAGGTTCGCGGGAATTCTCCTTGCGGGTAGGGGGGCATGGACGCCATGATTCCTGGTAGCTCGCGGCGCGCCGAGTGGAGGCGTGACGATCCTCCCGGTTCGGTCCCTTCCCCTCACCGTGACGGCTCACGCGACCCGAGGTCCTGCTCGGCCCGCTCCCCCGTCACGTCGCGTCGTGACGATTCGAGTGAGAGCCAAAATTCCACGGGTCGTCCGCACTTCGCGGTCGACACCCCTCCTCCAGGGAGCGAACGTCCGCTTGAGGCCACATCGTTGAGGATTCTTCCGAGGATGAGGAGAGTCGTCTGCCAGAGGCCAGGATGGGTCGTGGGAGTCTGGGTGGCGGCCGCCGTCGCGGTGTACGCCCTGGCCCCGGACCTGACCGAGCTCGCCGCCGAGGGCCAATCGCGAATGCTGGGGCGCGTCGCCGAAAGCCGCCGCGCCGCGGAAGTCGTTCGAAGGGCATGGCCAGAACAGACTTACGGCTCTCTCGCGCTGGCCGTGCTCCATCGTGAGGCGGGACTGACCGACGCGGACCGCGCCTTCGCTCGCGAACTCCAGAGTCAGTTCGAGCGAGCGGCCAATCGACCCCGAACGGTCCTTCGCGTGCTCGGTCCGAGCTCGCCCGAGGAAGTCGCGGCGCGGCTGACGAGTGAGGACCGGACCGTCACGCTGGTCGCCGTGCCCATCTCCAGCGGCTTCGTGAGCCCTCAGACCCAGACGGCGATCGCCTGGCTTCAGGACGCCGCCGCGCTCTCCAGGCCGGAGGGTCTG
>JBFWRA010000953.1:0-2885 GCA_050249155.1 Isosphaeraceae bacterium
TGGGACACATGGTTCGCAATCCACGGATTGGAGGATGGTCGGACACGTGGCGTCGTTTTGAGAACCCTGGCGAAGCGGGGCGGTGAAATCCCGGCCCGACCACCACGCGAAGGCGCGGATAAGTGCTTCCACCGGTATAGTATCCTCCAGGAACGCGCCCTTGTCTCGGAGGTGTCGACCCGTGGACCGGCGAAACCCAACCCCGAAACCGACCTCGTCTGGCCCTCATGCGGAGGGGACCGCCGATCAGGACGTCCTCGATCGATTGATCGACGAGCGCCGCGAGTTCCTTGAACTCTCCGACCACGACGTCGAGACCGTGCGGAACATGGCGGAGACCTTCCGCTCGTTCCTTGACGAATTTATCGAGGAGTTCTATCAACACCTCTTTTCCAATCCGACGACCTCGTCCTACCTGACCGACCCGGAAACGGTCGAGCGGTTGAAGCGGAAGCAACGGCTTTACTTCGAGAGCATGCTCGAGGCCCGGCTTGACGCCACGTACGTGAGGGATCGACTGCGAATCGGGCAGGCTCACGCCGACGTGGGACTGGAGCCGCGGTGGTTTCTCGGCGCGTATAACCAGTACTTGCAATTCTGCTTCCGACGCTACGCCCTGCGGTGCGAGGGCGACCTGGAGCGCTACGCGGGGGGGACTCTCTCGCTCCTGAAAATCATGCTGCTCGACATGGGACTGGGACTGGACTCGTACTTCGCCCAGGCGACCGACGAGTTGCGCAAGGCCCTTCGGCTCTTGTCGCAGTCGAACGCGGAGTTGAAGGAGTTCGCCCGCCTGGCGAGCCACGACCTCAAGACCCCCCTGGCGACGGTCGCCGGCTATTGCGACGAGTTCCTCGACGAGTTCGGGCGCGAGGTTCCGGCCGAGGGGCGTCGACTGATCGAGACCGCGCGGGCCAAGGCCCTTCAGCTTGGCCACACGGTCGACGAGTTGCTCTCGGTCAGCGAGGCGAGCGCGCAGCTCGACCGCCGGCATCTCGTCCCCGCGCGCAGGCTCTTTGAAGGCGCGCTGGAACGTCTGCACTCCGAGATCGAGTCGCGACGGGCGCGGGTCATCCTGCCCGATGAAATGCCGGAGGTCTTCGCCCATCCTGGTCGATTGCAGGAGGTGTTCCACAACCTGATCTCGAACGCGTTGAAGTACACGGACACGGGGCGCGGGACGGTCAAGGTGAGCGTCGCCACGGAAAAGGACATGCACGTGTTTCGCGTGAGCGACAATGGACCTGGGATCGCCGAGGCCGATTTCGCCAAGATCTTCGCGCCCTTCCGTCGTCTCCCCCAGCATCGGGACCAGCCTGGCTCGGGGCTTGGGCTCTATTTCGCGAAGCTCATCATCGAGGAGCAGGAGGGACGGATCTGGGTCACGTCGACCCTGGGAGAAGGGTCGACCTTTTTCGTCGCGCTTCCGATCGTCGATCCTGGCCCGGCGTCGGCCGAGAGCGCCGGGTGAGGCGTGTCAGGACGGGCCCCGTTCCCGTTCCGAACCTGGGGTGTGCCCGGGAGCGTCGATGGCGTGCTTTTCCAGGAGTCGATAGAGCTTGCGACGGCTGATCTGGAGGGCCCGCGCCGCCCGCGCCTTGTTTCCCCCCTCGGCTTCGAGGACCCTGCGAACGTGTGACCCCTCGTGGAGGTTCAGCGCGGTCGAGGGCGTCTCCGGGGTCTCGGGGGGGGAAGGGGGGGACGTTCGGGAACGTCGGATCTCGGCGGGAAGGTCGCGGGTCGTGATGATCGGGCCGTCGGCGAGAATCTTGGCGCGTTCGATGACGTTGGCCAGCTCGCGAACGTTGCCCGGCCAGTCGTAGCGCTCAAGGAGTTCCATCGCGGCCGTGTCGACGTCGCGCGGCACGGAAGTCCCGCGTTGGAGGAAGTGGCGGACCAGCAGTGGGACGTCGCCGGTCCGCGCTCTCAACGGCGGGCTGGTGATGGTGATCACGTTGAGCCGGTAGTAGAGATCGTCACGGAAACGGTGGGCCGCGACCTCCTCCGCGAGGTTCTTGTTGGTCGCCGCGATGATCCGGACGTCCGTGACGATCTCACGAGTCGAGCCGACGCGACGAATCCGCCCTCCCTCGGTCGCCCGAAGGAGCTTGGCCTGGATCGCGGGGGTCATCTCGCCGATCTCGTCGATGAACAGGGTCCCGCCGTGGGCCAGTTCGAAGAGCCCCGGCTTGGTGGCGACCGCCGAGGTGAACGCCCCTTTCTCGTGGCCGAAAAGCTCGCTTTCGAGGAGGGATTCCTGGAGCGCCGCGCAGTTGATCACGACCAGGGGCTTGTCGGCCCTGGGGCTTCCCTCATGCACGGCCCGCGCGACGAGTTCCTTACCCGTGCCGCTTTCCCCCTGGATCAAGATCGAGCTTTCCGTGGGGGCCACGCGGTGGATCAGGTGGACCACGTCACGGATCGCGGCGCTTTGGCCGATGATCTCGCACGACGGTTCGGAACGGCGGAGCATCGTCCGCAGCGCCTGGTTTTCCCGGGCGAGCCTGGCCTTGTCGTAAGCCCGCTCGGTTTGCATCTCGACCTCGGCCAGGGGGCAAGGCTTCGTCAGAAAGTCGTAGGCCCCCAGCTTCATCGCGCGGATCGCGGTTTCGATCGTGGCCTGGCCGGTGAGCAGGATGACCTGCGTCTCGGGGTCGATCTGGCGGAGCTTCTCCAGGAGCTGGACGCCGTCCAACTCAGGCATGGCGACGTCGAGGATGACCACGTCGAAGTGTTTTTCCTCGGCGCGTCGAAGCGCTTCCCGCGGTGAACCGGTCTGTTCGACGTCGTGACCTCGTCGTGCGAATCGGCGCGCCAGGAGACCACGATAATCCTCGTCGTCGTCGACGGTCAGGATACTGATCCGATCGCGATTGGCCATGGCC
>JBFWRA010000954.1:0-2880 GCA_050249155.1 Isosphaeraceae bacterium
CCCGGGGAGAACCCTATCAGGACTGGCTTTCCGTCGGCCAGATTCTCGGCTGGCGGCTGGGCGAGGTCTTCCCGGACCGAAAGGTCGAGGTCGACATGCGGGCCGAGCCCGGGGTCACGCTCGAGAAGATGCACCAGAAGCTCGCGAACGTCGACTACCGCCCCGACGTCCTGGTCCTGTTCGCCGGCCACAACGAGTTCCAGGGCCGGTTTTCCTGGATCCGAAACACGGTTTACTACGACTTTGAACGCGCGCGACGCCCCGAGGCCTCGCCGGTCGAATTGATGCTGAAGCACTCACCTGTTTGTCGATTGATCCTGGAGACCCTTGAGAAGCAGAAGATCCCGGTCGCCCCGAAGAAGATCGTGACCCGGGGGGTGGTCGACGGTCCAGCCTACACCCCGGCCGAGAGGGACGACCTGGTGGTCGACTTCCGCCGCCGGCTCAACTCGATCGCCGGCTATTGCGAGCGGATCGGCACCGTGCCCGTCTTCGTCTGCCCCGCGAGCAACGATCGCGACTTCGACCCGAGCCGATCGGTCGTCCTCCCGTCGACGACCCAGGAGGAGATCGCCCGGTTCACGGAGCGATTCCTCCGGGCCAGGGAGTTGGTCGAGACCGATCCGCCCAGGGCCAAGGACCTGCTTGGCAAGCTCCTGGAGGAGCAGCCCGTCTACGCCGAGGGGCACTACTGGTACGCCAGGCTGCTGGAGACGGAGGGGGATTGGGCCGGCGCGCGTCGCCATTACGTCCAGGCGAGGGAACTGGACGGCATGCCGATCCGTTGTCCCGACGCGTTCCGCGAACAGTACCGCGCGGTCGCCCGAGAGCACCCTGGCGTCGTGCTGGTCGATAGCGAGGCGGTCCTGACGCCGATGACCAGCCACGGCATCCTCGGCGATCACCAGTTTCACGACGCGCATCACCCGACCTTGTTGAGCTACGTCGCCCTGACCCAGAACGCGCTGGATCAGATCGCCGACCGGCGCTTGCTCGACTGGCCCGAGGGGACTCCCTCCCCGACGATCGACCCGGTCGCCTGCGCCTCGCACTTTCAGCTCGACCGGGTGAAATGGGCGACGGTCCTGGAGCGGACCCAGTCCTTTTACGAACGCACCGCCTTCATGAAGTTCGATCCGACCGAGCGAAACCGCAAGGCCGAGGTCTACGACGAGGCGCGGAAGCGTGTCGCCTCCGGTCTGCCTCCCGAGGAGACCGGGCTGCCAGGGGTGGGCACCCGCCCGACGGAGGTCCCTCAAGCCCAGGCGGCCGACGGTCCTCAACCGTCGCCTGCGGGACCTTCCGCCGAGAGCAATCGATCGACGTAGTCCAGGGCCTCGCGCTTGCTGTTGAGGACGCGGTCGAGCTGGGCCTCGCGGACCTGTTCGAGCAACGTGGAGAACCTCGGGCCTGGAGAGAGTCCGTGCCGGACCAGGTCGTGGCCGGTCAGCAGCGGCGGCGGATCGATCGGACCGGCGGGCTGGGATTTCAGGTAGTTCTCGCAGTAATCCACCTGAGACGTGTCGCCGGTGCTGGCCAGGGCGTCCGCCCTGTGCAGGGCCAGTAGTTCCTCGATTCCGGGCGTCGCCAGCATGCGCTTGAGCTTCGACTCGCGGAGCCGGGTCGCCTCGCCGAGGTACTGGTGATACTCCACCAGCCAGGTCACCCGCTCGCGCTCGGCGTTGGAGAGCTTGAGTCGTCGGCAGAGGTTCTCCGCGAGGTCGCGGCCCACCTGTTCGTGGTGGTGGAACGAGTACCGACCCTGCTGATAAACGCGGGTCGCGGGCTTGCCCACGTCGTGCAAGAGCGCGGCGAAGGCCAGCGGGAAGCTCGGCGACGGCGGCAACGATTCCAGAACCAGCAGGGTATGATCCCAGAGGTCCCCCTCGGGCTGGACCGGTTTGCCCTGGAACACTCCTTTCATGGCGCTGACCGGCGGCATGAGGACGTCGAGCAAGCCGGTCGTCATGGCCAGGTCGAGCGCCCGGGCGCGTGACGAATGGACGAGCATCCGGCGGAGTTCCTGGGCGATCCGCTCCGGCGCGACGACGGTGACCTGGGAGGCCATCGCTCTCAGGGCGTCGGCGGTGCCGGGGGCGATCGCCAGATCGAACCTCGCGGCGAACCGCACGGCGCGGAGCAGCCGGAGCTTGTCCTCGGCGAACCGGGCGGCGGGGTCGCCGATGGCTCGCAGGATCTTGTCGCGAAGGTCGGCCAGCCCGCCGACGTGGTCGATCAGTTCCTCGGTGAAGGGGTCGAGAAACATTCCGTTGATGGTGAAGTCGCGCCGTTCGGCGTCCTGGCGAGGGGTGCTGAAGACGACCCCCTCGGGCCTCCTGCCGTCGACGTAGGCGCCGTCGCTCCGAAAGGTCGCGACCTCGACCTCCAGCCCGCTGCCGTGCGGCCCGAGCACACGGACCACGCCGAACTGCTCGCCCAGGGGGAGCGTTCTTCGAGGGAAGAGGTCCAGGACCTGGGCGGGCCTGGCATCGGTCGCGACGTCGTAATCGCTGGGTGTCAGGCCCAGGGTCAGGTCCCTGACGCAGCCCCCCGCCCAGAGCGCCTGGAAGCCCGCCTCTCGGAGTCGGCCCACGACCTCCTTCGCGAAGGCTCGGTTCCGCTCAGGCGTCGGGTGCCGCATCGGTCGTGGGATCTCCATCGTCGGGCGCGTCGGGGGAGGGGTCGCCATGTTCGCGTTCAAGTCGGTCGCCGACGCTCCGGATGGCGAGCTGGGTGCCGCCGTACCGCCGGACGTCCCAGAGGTCGAGGTCGGGCAGGATCGTCGCGTCGAGGCCCTTGCCTGATTCGAGGACGATCACCGAGTCCGGCGGAAGGTGGGTGAGCAGGTCGTCGAGCAACTGGCGGATTCGTTTGGGGCGT
>JBFWRA010000955.1:0-2877 GCA_050249155.1 Isosphaeraceae bacterium
CGGCGACGATCCCGCGACGCCAGTCGTCGCGACGACGGGAGCAATACAGGGGATGGAGATCACTACCTTGCCCGAGAGGGTTCCGGCTCCCCCGAGGGTGTTCGCTTCGAGCAGGCGTTCGGCCTCGGCGGCTCGCTCCAACGGAAAGACCTTGCCGACGATCGGTTTGAGCCGACCCGGGGCGACCCACTCGGTGATCTCCTCGGCGCTGCGTCTCTGCTCGTCGGCCGAGGCGTTGAACATGGCGAACCCGATCAGCGAGCAATCCCTGGGGTAGAACGAGCCCAGGGGAAGCACGGGACGCGCGGTCCTGCCGGCCATCAGGATCATCCGCCCTCGTTTGCGCAAAAGCGGGATCGCGACGTCCAGGTTCGGCTCGCGCTGCGTTTCGTACCAGACGTCCAGGCCCTCGGGCGCGAACTCGCGGAGTTTCGCGGGCAGGTCGTCCGACTTGTAGTTCAGGGCGAGGTCGGCCCCGAGTGATCGGCAAAGGGCCAATTTTTCCTCGTTCCCCGCGCTGGTGGCGACCCGGGCCCCGACGGCCCTGGCCATCTGGATGACCATCGAGCCGACGCCGCCGCTGCCCCCGGGGACGTAGACCGACTCTCCGCTCTTCAACCGGCCGCACTGAAAGAGCCCAAGGTGGGCGGTGATCCCGGTTAAGGCGAGCGCCGCCGCTTCCGTGTCGCTCAGCGCGTCGGGCGTCGGGTAAAGCCACTCCTCGTCGATCGCGGCGAACTCCGCGGCGACCCCTTGTCGACCCAGGAGGCCCTGGTTCGAGCCCCAGACCCGATCTCCGACCGCGAACCGGGTGACACCCGTTCCAAGCTCCTCCACGGTCCCGGCCACGTCCGTCCCAATGACATAGGGGAACGCCAGGGGCATCGCGACGGTGCCGGCACGGATGTAGAGGTCGATGGGGTTGATCGCGGCGGCCTTGACTCGCACGAGCGCTTGCCCAGGATTCGGCGACGGTCTGGGCAGGTCACCGACCCGAATGTTCTCGACGGGACCGGTTTCCTCGACGTAGGCGGCTCGCATGATCGGCTCGCTCCCAGAGGGGGTCGGACGGTCGGTCAATCCACGGCGACCTGGATCTCATCGCCAACGACGCGCACGGGGTAGGTCCCCACTCGGATCCGGGAATTCTCCAGCCAGCGACCATCGGCCAGGCTGAAGCGCCAGCCGTGCCAGGTGCAGGTGACCGACTTGTCAAAGACGATCCCGTCACAAAGGGGAGCCCCCTTGTGCGGGCAGGCGTCATCGATCGCGAAATAGGTCCCGGAGTCGAGAAAAAGCGCGATCACGCGGCCGTTGACCTCGCATGGCCGCCCCTGCCCCTCGACGATCTCGCCCACCCTCGCCACCGTGTGAAACGTCGCGCCCTCGCTGTCCGTCGCCAAGTCCCCACCCCCGTCGATTGACCTCGATCCAGGGCGGGCCGAGGGGAAGACCCCTTGTGCCTCGCCACGTCCTTTCTCATCATAACGGCCCGTCGCGGGCGGTTGAACCCGTGAGTCCCTTTCCTGGCAGGCGATCGCATGCCCGAACGTCGTCGCGTCTGCGTCTTTTGCGGGTCGTCCTCCGGTTCCCGACCGTCCTACGCCGAGGCCGCCCGAAAAGTCGGTGCCGCCCTCGCCCGGGAAGAGATTGGGCTGGTCTACGGAGGGGGCCGGGTCGGCCTCATGGGGGTCGTCGCCGACGCGGCGCTCTCGGCCGGCGGCGAGGTCGTCGGCATCATTCCCGAGCCACTGGCCACTCGGGAAGTCGCGCACGAGGGGCTCACCGAGCTGATCGTCGTGCCGGGAATGCACCAGCGGAAAGCCCTCATGGCCGAGAAATCCTCGGGCTTTCTCGCCTTGCCGGGAGGCGTTGGGACCTTCGAGGAGTTCTTTGAGATCCTGACCTGGGCCGTCCTTGGAATCCACCAGAAACCGATCGGCCTGCTCAACGTCGAAGGCTATTTCGATCCCCTGCTCACCTTGCTGGGCCACGCGATCGCCGAGCGATTCGTCCGACCCGAACACCTGGGCATGATTCTGGTCTCCGACCAGCCGGAGGCCCTCGCCGCGCGGCTCCTGGACTTCCAGCCCCCTCCCGCGGGTTCGAAGTGGATCGACCTGGATCAGACCTGACCTCGAAGGACTTGACGCCCTCCGCCGCCTTTCCGCATAATAATTAGACGACGTTCTAAATCTCCGTCGCTCTCCAACGAATGGCTTCTTGATGTCGGGAATGAACGCGGCGTTGAAAGCGCTCTCCGACCCCACGCGCCGTGAGGTCCTTCGGCTGCTCGCGCAGGGGGAGCGGTCCGCGGGAGAGCTCGCGGAGCGTTTCGACATGACCAAGCCGTCGATGTCGCACCACTTCGCCGTGCTGAAAGAGGTGGGGCTGGTGCGCAGTCGTCGCGACGGCCAGCAGATCATCTACGCCTTGAACACGACGGTTCTTGAAGACGTGCTGACACGATTGTACGACCTGTTTGGCGTGGGGATGCCGAGGGACGGTGGGAAGCCGGAGCCCCCCAAGGGGGTGGAGTCGTGACCATGAGTCGGTTCAATGGATACTGGGTGGCGGCGATCGCTCTGGTCTGCGGCACGATCGCCGTGTCGGTGGCGCTTTACCCCGTGATGCCCGATCGCATCCCCGTGCATTGGAACTTCAAGGGAGAGGTCGACGGCTACGGTTCGAGGGCTGTCGGGCTCTTTCTGATGCCGGCGGTGATGGCCGGGATGCTGGTTTTTTTCGCGTTTCTGCCCGCGCTGTCGCCGAGGAATTTCGAGGTGGACACGTTCAAGTCGTCCTACCTCTTCGTCATGCTGGTCTGCACGGGTTTGTTCGCGTATATCCACGCCGTGGCGCTGTACTCGGCCTGGC
>JBFWRA010000956.1:0-2877 GCA_050249155.1 Isosphaeraceae bacterium
GGAAGCTGGTTCCACACCGGCCTGACCACCATGCACCCGATCAACGCCTTCCGGGAGTTCACTCGGGAAATCAACCAGGGTGGGATGTGGTGGATTCCGCTTGAATCCGCGTCGAGCATGCACCCGGGTGGAGCGAATTTCGCGTTCGCCGACGGCTCGGTGAAGTTCCTCAAGGAAACGATCGCCTCCTGGCCGATCGACCGCGCCACGGGCGATCCGGTCGGGATCACCTACACGCCGATCCCCGGTTCGGCGGGTGGCTTCAGCACTTACGGCTTCGGAGCCGCCGTGCCCGGCGTCTATCAACAACTTTCGACCCGGAACGGTGGTGAGGTCGTCAGCGCCGACTCCTACTAAGTTTCCATCGGAGGCGAGAGGGTCCGCCCCCGGGTGGGCCCTCCACTTCCGCGCCACACGCGATTCAGACGACGTCCGCACAGGGAAAGCCGCCACGTCCCTTCCCCGAAAGGACGCGGCGGCTTTCTTCTCAGACCCGCCCACGCTCCTTTCCCCACCGCCCCCGTTGCTTTGACAGGTGCCGGTCTGTAGCCTTTGGACCGAGGGGAACTCCATCCCCAGGATCGCGTTTCCCCTCCTTCAAACGCTCCACGCCGTGACGCGACGCGACGAACCAAGGACAGACTCATGGGTGCTGAAGCACGACTCGCCGAACTCAAGCTCGAACTTCCCCCGGCCCCGAAACCGGTCGCCACCTACCTGACGTCGGTTCGGCAAGGCAACTTGCTCTACGTCTCAGGCCACGGCCCCTTGCGACCCGACGGAACTATGCACACCGGAAGGCTGGGCGAGAACCTCGGGATCGCCGAGGGGCAGGCTGCGGCGAGGCAAACCGGACTCGCGATCCTCGCGACGGTGAGGGGGAAGCTCGGCTCGCTCGACAAGGTCGTTCGACTCGTCAAGGTCCTCGGCATGGTGAACTGCACCGCGGATTTCGCCGACCAACCCAAGGTCATCAACGGGTTTTCCGACCTGATGGTCGAGGTCTTTGGCGAGGCGGGCCGCGGGGCCCGAAGCGCCGTTGGGATGAACGCCTTGCCCGGGATGATCGCGGTGGAAATCGAGGCGATCTTCGAGGTCAACGACTGACGTGGCGGGTCGAGGCAGGCTGGCGGATCGCGGTTGCCTGATCGTCGGAGGAACCAGTGGGATCGGCCTGGCGGCGGCCCGACGGTTCCTCGCCGAGGGCGCGAGGCTCGTGGTGACGGGCCTGGATCCAAAGTCGACTTCCGACGCGATGACCACGCTGGGAACGCGGGGCCTTCTCGGAGCGTTGGTGGTCGACGTCAGCCAGCCCGATTCGGTGGTTCAGGGGGTTCAGGCCGCGATCGCCGTGCTCCAGGGCCGTCTGGACGTCCTGTTGCACGTCGCTGGTCAGAGCGGCCGAAAATGGGGGGACGCCCCGCTTCATGAATGCACCGTCGAGGGTTGGGACGCCGTCCAGTCGTCGAACGCCCGAGGGGTGTTCCTGTCGAACCGGGAAGCGCTCCGGGTGATGCTCGCTCAACCACTGGACGACGAGGGTTTGCGAGGCTCCGTCGTGAACGTGGGCTCAGTCCTGGATCGATCTCCGTCCCCCGCGCACTTCGGGACGATCGCCTACGCCGCGAGCAAGGGGGCCATCCGGGCGCTGACGCTGGCCTCGGCCTCCCGCTACGCGACCGATCGGATCCGGTTCAACCTTCTGGTCCCCGGCCTGATCGACACGCCGATGGCGGCCAGGGCGGTCAACGACCCCACGATCCGGCGGTTCCTGGCCACCAAGCAACCGCTCTCCGAAGGCCCAGGCGCTCCGACCGACTGCGCCGAGGCCGCCCTGTTTCTGGCGGAGCCAGCCTCGAAATTCGTGACCGGGGCGGAACTGACCGTGGACGGTGGCTGGTCGGTCTCCGAGGGCTCGGCATGACCCGTGGCGTCGATCCCATCCACCAGTATCTGGCCGCCGTTCGCCGGGCGATCGATCAGATCGAGGCCGATCAGCTGGACGCGATCCGCGATGCGGCCTCCCGGTTCGCCCGATCGATCCTGGCGGGTCGGCTCGTCCACGTCTTCGGCACCGGTCATTCGCGCATGGCCGTTGAGGAGATGTTCCCGCGTTACGGGTCGTTCCCGGGGTTCCACCCGATCGTGGAACTCTCGATGACGTTTCACAACCCGGTCGTCGGCGCCAACGGCCAGCGCCAGGCGATGTTCCTGGAGAACGTGTCGGGGTTTGGCCCGGTTCTCTGGCGGAACTTCGCCACGTCCCCCGACGATTGCCTCCTGGCGATCTCCTCGAGCGGTGCGAACGCCGTGACGGTGGACGTGGCGATCGAAGCCAAACGGCTGGGGATGGCCGTGGTGGCTCTGACCTCGCTGGCCAACGGCGCGGCCTCCACCTCGAAGCACGAGTCGGGCCGGAAGCTCTCCGAGATCGCCGACGTCGTCCTCGACCATCACGCGCCCGCGGGGGACTCGGCGGTCTGGATCGATGGACTGGAGACCCCCGTCGCGCCGGTCTCGTCGGTCTCGGGCTGCGCGGTCGTCAACCTGGTCAAGGCGGAGGTCGCCCGCGTGTTGACCGAGGCCGGCCAGCCTCCCCTGGCGCTGACGTCCGCCTGTCACCTCGGCCCGGAGCGCGCCCGCGCCCTGTTCGAGGCGACCTACGACGACTACCGGCGACGGATCGGCGTCCTCTACCGTTGATCGCCGAACGCCGAGACGAAGCTCCCTCCCGCGTCGAGCCAAGGCTTCTGGTTCGCCACCAGTTTCCTCACGCGGCCCCGCCGCGGACCATTCAACGCCGTCGCCCGGCTGAACTGGCGTAATTCTCTATAAGATTGAGGATTACGTGAGTTCATCGTGCCCTTTTCGAACCCT
>JBFWRA010000957.1:0-2877 GCA_050249155.1 Isosphaeraceae bacterium
TTGAAGGTTCGATCCCAGTCAGGGCGAAAACCTGTCGGTGGCGAGGGGATTACGAGTGCCGAACGGAGGGGGGGTCCGTCCTCCGAATCCGATCGGGTCGCCTTGAAGCCAGGGCACGGCTATGTTAAAAATTGATTCGTGAGCCGGCGATCACACTCACCGGCGGCGTAGCTCAGTTGGTTAGAGCAGCGGAATCATAATCCGCGTGTCGGGGGTTCGAGTCCCTCCGCCGCTACTGTCGACAACACCCGACGCGAGACGACCGGAACTGCCAAACCCCTTGGAAACAAGGGGTTTCTCGTTGGCCGACGGTTGCTTTTGATTCGATGCCATCACGTCTGAATCCGACAGATTCCGACCCGAAACGTCCCCCGCGCAAGGCAAATACACGGCAAAGGGATTTTCGATGGGTTCGTTTCGAGGGTCCAACTTGATGTTCGTCTGGACAGATCGGCCACCCTCCGTTCCAGTCGCCTTCGCCCGTTGGATGCCACGATGGATGGGCTTCAAGGAGGGGAGGGAATCCGCGGCCTCATCCAGGTCGGCGGCGCGTGGACGGGTGTATCGATCCGTCAGTGCGAGGCTGGAATGTCGCATGAGACGTTGCACGGTTCGAGGACTCGCGCCCGCTTGATCCGCCAGGGTCGCCAGTTGGCACCTCAGGGAGTGAAAGTCGAAGACCCGTCCGGAGTCGTCGCGATAGGGGATACCACACGCCTTCAGATCGACCTTGAGCATGTCCGCTCCCCGGTTTGGCAGAGGGAACGCGGGAGCGTTCAAGTGGATCGTCCCTTCGTGTGAATCGCCGCGCCGTGGACCTTCTCAGGCCGGGTCGAATCCCCAGGGGGCGCGGTAGGGCTTGGTGAGCCTCGCGTGGGCGTCGTCGTCGCCGAGGATCGTCTCGGTCTTCGGGTCGAAGCGCAGCGCGCGACCGGTCCGGTAGGCGATCTCGCCCAGATGCACCAGCGAGCAGCTCAGGTGCGCCACCTCGGCGTCGGCGGCGATCGAGGTCTTCCCGCCAGAGCGGATGGCGTCGAAGAAGTTCCCGACGTGCTCCTCGATCCCGGAGGAGCCACGCGCCCCCGGGCCTTTCTCCTCCTTGGCCCCAAGGTAGGTCTGAAAGGCTCCCCGGCGTGAGAAGAGCATGTAGCCCTCCGTGCCGTGGAACACGTTCGCGTTGTCGAACCCCCGCTCGCCGTACGGCGCGAAGTTTCGGTTCTCGTACACGAGGACCTTGCCGCCCTCGTACTCGAAGACGACCACCATGTTGTCTGGGAAGTCGCTCTCGCCCCGGAGCTTCACGCGGCTGCCGTGAGCCACGACGCGCACGGGGTGCGTCATGGCCCCCAGGCCCCAGCGGGCGAGGTCGATATCGTGGATGCCGTCGCCGCCGATCTCGCCGTTGCCGTAGTCGCGGTAATCGTTCCAGCGTCGGACGCGGCCCGGGTTATAGGGGCGCTCGGGGGCCGGTCCCAACCACGTCGCGTAGTCGAGTTCGGCTGGCGGGGGCTCGTCGGGGACCGGCTGGGGATGGTCGCGTCGCGGCTCGACCCCAAAGGCCTTGGCCATCACGATCTCGCCAAGCAGGCCGCTGGCGAGCACCCTGCCCGCCTCGGCCGTGAGGGGACTCGATCGCATTTGCGTGCCGTGCTGGACCACCTTGCCAGCCTTCCTCGCGGCCTCGACGAGCCGACGCCCCTCCTGGAAGACGTGTGAGGCCGGCTTCTCCACATAAACGTGCTTGCCGGCCTCGAGCGCCCGAACCACGATCGGCGTGTGCCAGTGGTGGGGCGTGGCGACGATCACCGCGTCGATCGTCGGGTCGTCGAGCACGTGGCGGAAATCCCCCTCGGCGCGGGGGGCCTTGCCACGCGCCCGGTCGACGACCGAGCACGCCCGGGCGCGACGTCGGGCGTCGACGTCGCAGATCGTGGTGATCGCGACGTCGGGAATCCTCAGCGCGAGGTCCAGCAGGTACGTACCGCGACCACCCGCGCCGATCAACGCGCAGGTGATCGTCTCGCCTGGTTCCGACCGAGGACCGAACGTCGCGCGGGCGGCCGTCTCCGAGAGCGAACCGACGGCGAGGGCCCCCGTCCCGGCGGTCAAGAATCGACGGCGATCAAGTCTCATGACGGTCACTCCTCGTTGATCAGGGCCTGACCATGCGCGGAACCCAACCCGCGCGGCGGCGGCCGCGCGAGCCCGTCGCCGAGGCGATCTCCAACGCGTCCCATCCCCAGCGCGACGCTCGGATCGCGTTCGGCTTCCCTCCCCAACCCTCGATAGCGGAGAGCGTAACCGGACCGGCGGGCGTTTTCGAGCGGCTCGCGACCGTGGGAACGCCATGGTCAACCACCTCCGAAGCGATCCGAGACCGGGACGCGTCCCGCCAGTCGACGTCGACGCCCGACGCTGGACCCTGGGACCGACGGACACGCCAGGGAGAGATTGCTTAACGCGGATTAAACAATCGCTTAGAATACTCCCTGGGCCAAGGGATGGCGGACTCCTTGGAAATGGCGGTTCGAAGGCGCTAACCTGTGCCGAGGTGGGCCGGGGAGGAGGTACGATCATGTTGAGAGTCGACTGCGGTCGGACAGGCCCTTACTGCGACGGCCTTTCGAGGCGGAGCTTCGTGAAGCTGGGCGTGGCCGGCATGGCGAGCGTCGGGCTGGGGGGCGTTGGCCGGGCGCTCGCGGCGAGTTCCGCGGCGGCCCGTTCCCGCGCGACCGCTCGGTCGTGCATCCTGATCTGGTTGGACGGGGGCCCGAGCCACCTCGACCTCTACGACCTGAAACCGGAAGCGCCCGAGGAGATCCGCGGGATCTGGAAACCGATCAAGACCAACGTCCCGGGAGTCGAAATCAGCGAACT
>JBFWRA010000958.1:0-2872 GCA_050249155.1 Isosphaeraceae bacterium
CCACCCGACCCGACCCCGCCCGCGATCCCGATCCTCCGTGGAACCGAACCGCGCGACCACGGCCAGGCCAGACGACCCCCTTTAAATTTGTATTCTGAATCCATATTATGGAAGGACGACCGCGTGTCAACCGTCCGCCGGGAATTCTTCAGCGAGACGAGTCGTTCGTTCGAGGCGCGCCATGCACCTGACCCAGTTTTCCGACTATGGCCTGCGGCTGGTGATTTACCTGGGGTGCCATCCGGAACGGTTGGCCTCGGTCGAGGAGGTTGGCCGAGCGTTCGGGATTTCCCGGCATCACCTGGTGAAGGTGGTCCAGACGCTGACCGAGCTGGGGGTCGTGGAGGCCCAGCGGGGTCGCGGGGGCGGCATGCGTTTGGCGATGCGGCCGTCGGAGATCAACGTGGGCTGGCTGGTCCGCCAGACGGAGCCCCACTTCGACCTGGTGGAGTGCTTCGACCCCGCGAAGAACACGTGCCCGATCGCGCCCGCCTGTGGGTTGAAGGGGATTCTCAGCCGCGCCCAGCGGGCGTTTCTGGGCGTGCTCGACGAGTATCACCTGGACCAGCTACTCAGCCGGCGAACCGACCTGGCGGCCCTCCTCGCGCACGACGGCAAAGGGGACGGAGGAATTTTTCAGCTCTGACGCCTCGGTCGGCCGCGGGGGCGCAAGGTGGACTCCAGGCCGAGCGCCTCGGCGGTCCGTCTCGTCCAGTCGTCGGAGCCGAAGGGACGCTCGCGCGCGACCGACTCGCGGAGTCTCTGGAGGTCCACCGCCGAGAGCGGGGCGTTGACGCGCTCAACCCACGAAACGCCTCGGTCGCGTTCGCGCGGGGAGGGTTCGCCCCGATACAGCGACGCGTCGCCGGAGATCCAGGCCGCGAGGCTGGACCACTTCCAGTGCTCGGCCCGAGCCACCAGTTCGGCGCGCGACGGGTTGCGCTCGACGTACCGCAGCACCGTCGCGAGATGCTCGTCCTCTTGCACGGGGAACGCCTTGTAGCGCCCTTGCCAGACGTGCCCCGAGGTCTTGTGCTGGCGATGATGCCGCAGCGCGTGCGTGGTCAACAGCCCACGCATCCAGCGGCCCAGGTCCCCGTCGGCCCTGGGCCGCAAGACCAGGTGGAAATGGTTCGGCATCACGCAATAGCCGAACAGATCCATCGGAATCCGCCGATTCGATTCGTGAAGCGCCTCGACGAACGCGTCATAATCCGCCGGCCTGTGAAAGACCGTCGACTCGCGATTGCCGCGGTTCAGCGCGTGATAGATCAGCCCCCCGACGGAGGCCCTGGCGGTGCGTGGCATCCCCTGAGACTACGTGAACCCACCGCCCTGGTCAAGAATCTCCTCCGTCCCCTTTTCCATGTCTAGTAAACGCCGTCGCCGATCACCTCGCCGCCGTCGCGGCTGCCCAGCGCGTTGTAGATGGCGTGGTGGACGCCCTTCCTGAGGAAGCGCGCCGAGCCGTCGACGAACGCGAAGTGCGCCCCGCCGGGGTGCCGGCTCGCGAACCCCTTGGCTGCGGCGCTGTTGCGGCAGTTCAGGGGGGCCTCGGGCCTTTGAAACTGGTTGCGGCAGTTCGGAAGCGCCGGGTCGCCGCCGGCGGTATCCCAGCCCAGGGGGATCGTCGTGCCCGCCATCGCCCCGGGCGACGTCCACAGGTGGTTGTCGCTATTCCCGGCCGGGAGGACTTCGCCGATGAGGATCGTCTGGCTCGCGCCATCCGGCACCCCGGCGAGCCCGACGACCCGCATCGTCCGATAGTCGGCGAAGCCGCGGAGCCGGCCCGCCTCGTACCCGTCGGAGTAACTCGTCCCCCAGTAACCCGGCCAACCGATCCGCGGTTCCCCCGGCGCCACGGGCGCGCCGGGCGCGTGCTCCCAGGGAAGATCACTACCCAGCCCGCAGCCAGCGCAGTTATCGCCCCAGCTATACGCGTAGTTGGTCACCGGGACCACCGGCGTGGTCCGACCGTTGGCCGGATCGATCGGCGGGGGATAGGCCGAACCCTGGCCATCTGGGCGACTGAACGGCCCGGAGGCGCTCCGGTCGTCATAGGGTCGGTAGCCCCGAGGACTCTCCCCCTGGCCGTCGGACGGGCAGAGGAACAGGCCGGGCGCGGAGGTCCAGGCGGTGTGAAACGCGCCGTCGTCGGCGCCGCCCTGGCCGGCGGCCAGGCCGAAGTTGATCGAGTGATACAACGGGGCGGCGTCCAGATCGAGCAAAAGCAGCGCGGTCCACTGAAGCTGGCTGGAGTACGGGCCGGAGAACCCCCCTCCCCCCTGGACGATCGCCGCGGGCGGGAAGAGGCCGTGCCGCTGGTGGTAATTGTGAAAGGCCAGCCCGATCTGCTTCAAATGGTTGACGCACTGGATGCGGCGGGCCGCCTCGCGCGCCGCCTGCGCCGCCGGCAGGACGAGCGCGACCAGCAGCCCGATGATCACGATGACGACCAGCAGTTCGATCAGCGTGAAGCCCCGTCGCATCGACCCGCTCGGGAAGTCACTCATCGAACGGCTCCTCATCGCGAGGAGTGGAGAGGAAGGCCCGATCCGCCCGGGACCGGGCCCGCGCGCGCTCCATCGGTCGAGCGGGCGAACGCACGGTCGGTTGGTCGCGCAACGCCCCCATCGGCCCGATTCGCGACGTCGATTATACCCTTCCCTCGGGTCGCGTGAACCGGCGGAGTCCCCCGGGGCGAGGGCGAAACGACGCGAACCGGGCCGGGGTCATGGAACGATCAATCCACCCGCTCCATCAGGTTTGGTGCTTCATTAAACTTCGCGTTCTTCCCAAAGTCCCTAAGTTTCGTACCTGGCTTGTTTTGGATGCCGCTTGTTGTGGCCGCCCCGCCTCCGGGTGCAGGAAG
>JBFWRA010000959.1:0-2870 GCA_050249155.1 Isosphaeraceae bacterium
GGGGCCCCCGCCGGCGTCGCCCGGGTCCGACAGGAGTTCGCGGCGGGTTCCACGGACTCTCCCCCAGTCGCCCTGCTTCGGTCCCGGCAGACAGCGGTCGCCACCATCGGCGCGCTCGTCCTGCTGGGAGGTCTGGCCTGGCTCGGCTGGACCACCCGCGGGCCTCTTCTGGCCTTGCAAACCGCGTTGGTCGTGGCGTCGTTCTCGATGCCACTCATGCTCTCACGCGGTCGTCCACGCTCGGAATCGTCGCTCCGGCTCCTCGAAGTGCTCCTCTTCGCGACGTTCGCCCTCTTCCTGGCCACGGTCCAGTATCAGGCGATGGGGGGAGGGCTCGCGGAGGACGACTCCTCCCGCGTGCTCCTCGCGTTCAAGACGGCCGTCGTGGCGACGGTCTTCCTTCTCTTCGCCCACGGCCTGTTCATTCCCAACACCTGGCGATCGGCCGCGCGGGTCGTGCCACTTCTGGCGATCACGCCAATCGCGACCGCGACCGTGCTCTGCCTGACCCGTGCCGGGGCGTGGGAGGGGGTCCGACAGGCGGTTCCGACCTGGCAGTTCGTCCAGGATCTCACGTTGCTGGGTCTGGCCTCGGGGCTGGCGATCCACGGGGCCCAGGTGATCCAATCGCTCCGGATCGAGGCGCGCAACGCCCACGAGTTGAACCACTACCGACTGGTGCAGCGGCTCGGTTCGGGAGGGATGGGCGAGGTCTACCTGGCCGAGCATCAGTTGTTGAAGCGCCCCTGCGCCGTCAAGCTGATCCGTCACGACTCCGCCACCGACCCGATCGAACGGACCCGCTTCGAGCGCGAGGTGCTGGCCACGGCCAGACTCTCGCACCCGAACACCGTCGAGGTTTACGACTACGGCCGGACCGACGAGGGCACGTTTTATTACGTCATGGAGTATCTGCGTGGGCTGAGCCTGGAGGAGATCGTCCTGCGGCATGGCCCGATGCCCGCCGGCCGGGTGATTTACCTTTTGCGGCAGGTCTGCGGCGCGTTGGCCGAGGCTCACGCCGCCGGGCTGGTGCATCGCGACGTGAAACCGGCCAACATCTACGCGAGCGTGCGAGGAGGGCGGCACGACGTCGCGAAGCTCCTGGACTTCGGCCTGGTCAAGGGCCCCGCGCTGGGGGTCACCGGTGAGGCGACCGACGCGCGCCGCGACGGCATGATTCGCGGCACGCCGCTTTACATGGCTCCCGAGCAGGTGATCGCCGAGGCCGAACTCGACCATCGTTGCGACGTCTATGGGCTGGGAGGCGTCGCTTACCGCCTGCTGACGGGGTACCCGCCGTTCGATCGCGACTCGCGCACGCAGGTCCTGAGCGCCCACGCCCACGAGCCGGTGTTGCCCCCGAGCCTTCGACGATCGGACGTTCCCGAGGACCTGGAACTTGTGATTCTGCGGTGTCTGGACAAGTGCCCCGACCTGCGATTTCAGGACGCCGAGGCCCTGGCCGAAGCCCTGGCCGCCTGCCAGGCCGCGGCCGACTGGGACGCCGAACGCGCGGCCCGCTGGTGGCAAGAACACGAGCCCGCGGCCGTCGCGCCGATGTGCCCGCTGTCGTGAGGACGTGATTGATGGGAGCGTCAGAGAAAAATGGACGACCGGGACGAGTTGGCGTGAATCAACCTTCAGGGACCGCTCGGCCGGTTCCGTGAACGAAGTTCGCGTTCCGTCCCGACTGACGCGATACCGACCTCGACCGAGATTCGCCGAGCGAATCGCCCGCGAGTTCCGCGTTGAGTCCAGTCTCGGCGACTGACGGCCGGCCCCGCGGTCCGGCCGTCACGTCCAGGTTTGGCGATTCACCGATCTGTCAGTGGTATGTCGAGTTGTAACGGAGCGACCCGTAAAGCGGCGGCATCCGCTCCTCGCATCTCTGGACGAAGTCGATCGCCAGGCGTGTAACCTCGTTGCCCTTGAGTTCGAGTTCCCAGACGACGAACGCACCGTCGATCTTGTTGCAGCCCCGCCCGTTGCCTGAGAGATTGATGCCCGGCGATTCATCGCGGAAGGGGGTCCGCTTGGCGCCACGGTATTCCCGCGCTTCGAGGAATGCGCGGCCCGGGCCGGCGAACTCGATACTCCAGCCGTCGACCTGGATATTCACGCCACCAGCCGCCAGCCCGATCGTGAGATCCTCGGCACCGTAGGCGTAAGTTTTCCCCTGGCCGATGAAGTCGCCCGGACTACTGACAAAGCGGAGGTGGCTGACCGGCACGGCGCTCCGGGGCGGCGTGATGAACGTACCTTCGCGAATCGCGACAAGCGACGCGTGCTTGGACCCTTTGAGGTGGATTGGCGCGGTGGCGCGGCCAACCTCCTCCCCGTTCCGCCGCGCGACGACGGTACACGAGATGGTCGTCCCGCGGTCCGACGCGTCGACGAGCACGGCGTTGGCCTTGGTCAGATCGAGGTCGAACCGCTGGCCGCCGACCTCCAACGGGATCCGGTCGAGGCCGGCTAGCTCACCCTTGAGTCGCCGCCGGTCGTCCAGTTCGACGACGGCGGGCATCCCGGTTTGGATGCCGCGGATCTGACTGAGACGGGTCGGATCGCCACCCACCCGGAATTCCCTGTCCTCCGCCTTGCCCTTCACGACACCGTCGGCGAACCGCGCTTCGAGTCCGACGAGCGTCGGACCGGCCCGATCGGGGAATGGGATGGCCTCGACGCGATGGGAGACCCCGCTGAGCTTCATGGGGTGGCGGCTGGATTCGTTGGGCCAGCGACTAATTCTACTGTATCCTTCACATTCGTAGATGCATCTTCAATCGTGGTAGTCTGTTACGTGATCGATGCGCGTACAGCCTCGCCTGTTCGTTGCGTTGCAACCAACGCGTGCCGCGACGACAAAG
>JBFWRA010000960.1:0-2869 GCA_050249155.1 Isosphaeraceae bacterium
GTCGACCTCCCAGTCGAGCAGTACGGTGAAGCCGTCGATCAGCTCCAGCCCGACGCGCTGGCCCTGTCCTTCGTCCACTCGCGGAGCATCAACAAACGATTCGAGGAACTCTCGAAGATCCGGCGAGTCCCGGTCTTCGTCGGCGGCCGAAGCATCTTGAACTATCAATCCCTCGCTCGGCGTTACGGCCTGATCCCCGTCCCCGGTCCAGCCGATCAGGCGCTGAAGACCCTGTTCGCCGAGTTCGAACGATGGCATGCCAAGCCGACTTGACCGTTTTCCCGTCTCCCGCTACCGTGCCGCGGACCCGGAAAGGACTTCGGGCCTCCGCGCGTCGATCGCTCGACGCCGGTTCAGATCTCTCACCACGAGAGTGAGGCACATGATGCGACGGCGACGGAACGCCTTGACGGCCGCGGGCCTGCTCGCCCTGGCGCTGGGCTCGGGGTGCCAGACGGTCGGCCCGGCCGCCTGGACGCTCATGGACAACGAGAAAGGAGAGTTCTCCTACGGTGCCGGACGGGCCTCGCGATCCTTCGCGGCACCACCGGCCACCGTGCTGCCCGCCGTCGTCAAGGCGATGGACGACCTGCGAATCCAGTCGGCCCGACAGATCAACGAACAGGGCATGATCATCCTCGAAGCCACCACCGCCGACAATCGCAACGCCACCGTGACTCTTCGGCCTCGCCCCACCGGAACGCGCACGGAAATCCGGATCGGTTTGCTCGGTGACGAACCACTCTCCCGCGCCCTCTCCGATCGAATCGCCATCCACCTGGGGGGTCCCACGACCGTCACAGGTAACTCGACTCCTCCCGAACCGACCGAACCCACCACGACGACCACGACGTCCGGAAATCCCTATTTCTCCCGGACCGCCGTCTCCGACGTGGAAATGATCAAAGGCAGCGCCGACGCGCACTTCCAGGACCACCCCGCCCCCTGACCAATCTGGCCGAATCTGGCGATTCCTAGAAAAGCCGCCTCCCCGACCAAACCAAACAGCGGCGGACGTCCCGGCGACTGGGTCCGCCCAGCCGCCGGGACGTCCGCGCTTTCGTCGAGGACGGAGTGGCCAACTCCGGCCCGCGGCGCGCCAGGCATCCTTGCCAGTCACGCCGCGAGCCGCGTGGCCATCGGAACGGGGCCAAGAGACGGTCCACGACCGACTCCCAGACCCGGGCAACCAAGGCTCGATCCCAGCGCATGCGTCCTTGCGGCTGGAGAACGCGCCTTTTCCTTTTACGGAGAGTCCACCCGCGAGGAGAAGAGGAGCGCGGGTAATCAATGCGAATAGGTAGGACTAACTGTCCGAGGAGAACCGTCAAACCAGAGGTTTCAGGTAAACTGTCGGGCGGTCGCATCCTCAAGTCGGTCGTCAAAATACGATGGTCGCACCGCTTCGTCAAGGCTATCGAAGCGGTTTTCTCAAGATTTGTTCCGGCACGGAAATCAACGCCGGGCCTCGGTTTCACACGCCGACGAATCGAACGTCCCGAGAACGCGCAGGAGGGTTGATTTATGACTTATTAAGCAATATGATTCAATATAAGTTGTCTTGACGTGTACCAGGAGAACGCGGAGGAATCGTCATGAGCGCGCGGATCGGACTGGACCACTACACCATCGCCCACCGGGGACTCAGCCCTCGAGAAACCCTCGCATGGGCCAGGGCCAGGCGGCTTGACGGCGTGCAGTTTCTTGAACCCCTGGCGATCGACGCCTCCCTCGACTCCGCTCGCCTGGCCGACCTCCGGGCCGAGGCCGACGCCCTGGGGCTCTACCTGGAGGTTGGCCTTCCCTCGCCAAGCCCGGTGCGACGCTCGCGGGAACGGGGCGGTCCGGTCTCTCCAGGGGAGCACGCCACCTACCTCGCCCGCCAGGTCGAGGCGATCGCCACCCTGGGATGCGGACACGCGAGGGCCTACGTCGGCGATCGCCACGATCGATTTCGACGCGATCCACCCTGGACCGAGCAACTCCGGGCCACCCGGGACACCCTGCAACGGCTCACGCCCTCGCTCCTCGACCTGGGAGTCAAGGTGGCGATCGAGACGCACGCGGACCTGACCTCGGGTGAACTTCTGGAACTACTCGACACCCTCCACCCCGACGCCTTCGGCGTGACCCTGGACACCGGAAACCTCGCCATGCGACTGGACGAGCCCCTGCGAGCGGTCGAGCGCCTGGCTCCCCGCGTCCTTTGCACACACGTCAAGGATTGCGTCGTCGCCACGTCTCCTCGCGGACTTCGCTGGCAAGCCCGACCCGTCGGCGCGGGGATTCTCCCGATCGCCTCGATGATCGACCGGCTCCTTCAGGCCAACCCCGCGCTCAACCTCTCGATTGAGTTGCATCCCCGAATCTATGACCTGCCCTGGAAAGAGCCAGGCTGGCTCGACCACTTCCCGGCCGAGTCGTCCCGAGCGCTGGAAGGAATCCTCGACCTCGCACGCCTCACGGATTCACGCATGCAAGCGGGACTGCTGGAACCCATGGACCTGATCGAGTCGATTCCCTGGGCCGAGCGCGACCTCCCCTGGATCGAGCACTCGGCGGCCTACCTTCGAGGGGTCGTGGAGGGACGGGCGATTGTCCGGCGGGTGACGAAACCGGACTGAAATGGCGGAAGGAGGGGCCAGGAGCGGCGACCATCGACAAAACTGGCACGGACTTTCCTCCCAAGGCCGCCGAGAGATCAGGCCGATCCGCGCCATTTCTGACGAGGGATGAATCGGGTTCCCGATCGGCCTTGCGGCGCGGGACCGGCTTGGAGACGATAAGGGAATGAACGGTGAGAGCCGTGCCGCCATCGAGAATCTCGGTGGTCGGTTCGTCCTTACCACACGTTGTCCCATGCCGCACC
>JBFWRA010000961.1:0-2869 GCA_050249155.1 Isosphaeraceae bacterium
GGCGATTCCCTTGAGCCAGGACGTACTCCGCCGACATCAGGAGGTCCTTGACCGTGGCGCTCATGCCTCGCTTCAGCAGGACGGGAGTTCGCGACTTCCCGACCTCCTTGAGCAGCTCGAAATTCTGCATGTTTCGAGCGCCGATCTGAAGGACGTCGGCATAGCGCTCGACGAGTTCGACGTGCCTGGGGTCCATCACCTCGGTGACCACCGGCATTCCGAAGCGTTCCCCCGTGGCCTTGAGGATTTTCAGACCATCCTCGCCGAGCCCTTGAAACGTGTACGGGCTGGTCCTGGGTTTGAAAGCGCCACCCCGAAGGATGTTGGCTCCGGCGTCTCGAACCCGCTCGGCGATCTCGTTGAGAATCGCCTCGCTCTCGATCGCGCAGGGGCCGGCGATCATGGCGAGATGGCCGCGCCCGATCTTGATCCCCTTGATCTCGAAGACGGAATCCTCCGCGTGGAATTCCCGGCTCGCGAGTTTGTACGGTTTCAGGATCGGGACGACCTGTTCGACTCCCGGAATCGCCTGGAGTGGCTCAACCTGAAGTTTATCCTCGTCGCCGATGACCCCGATGATCGTGCGTGCGACTCCCTGACTGAGGTGGGGAGTGAATCCCAGGGCTTCGATCCGCTCGATCACGTGCTGGATGACGTCGGGAGGGGAAAGCGGCTTCAGAACGATGATCATCGTCGGTCTCGGGGCTCCCGGCGTGGCGAGGTCGGAAGTAACGGTCGTGGGGAATCCGGCGGGTTCGGTCTCACTCTACCCAGATGAACAGAACAGTCTAATCAACGCGACCGGGAGAGGGAAGGGGAACTCGGAAACTCGGAAGTCCGTTCCGTCGTGAGACCTGTCGAGCGAAGCTCGCTTCGCTCGACACTCGGCCCGATCGGGTCAGTCTCCGCCCTCGGCTTCCTCCTGGTCCTGTGCGACCATCGTCACGCGAGGGCTGAGGACTCGGCCAGGCGGTGGAGAGCTCCGCGACGCCACGTGGGTCACGACCGCCCACGGGATGGTTCTCGTCCGACCAGCGGTCCCGCCGAGGTTCGCGCATTCCTCCTTCTTCAACCTGACGCGCGCCGGTTGCCACGCCGGGCGACGAGGGCGAACACACCCACGAGTGAGGCGAGGATGAGCAAGGGAAGCTTGTCGCCAAACCGACGGTAGGGAGTCATCACGGACCGCAGGGGGACGGCGAAAACGGCGGCGGCCGAAAATCCGCGGTCCTTGCTATTGGACCCAGTGAGTCTAGCCACGATCTGACCATCGGCCGCGATCTGACAGGTCACGCCGCTGTTGGTGCATCGAAGCATGGGCAGACCCACCGCCGCCGCCGACAGTCGCGCGCGTCGAAGGTGCGTGTCGGGTAAGCCCGTGTCGTCGAACCGTTTCGTGTTGGTCAGTGAGATCAGGATGCGCGCGCCCGCCAGGGCGAACGCTCGGGCGAGGTCCGGGAGTGTATCCTCGTAGCAGATCGGAGCGGCCAAACGTAGTCCCCCGGTGAGCGCGAAGACCGTCGGTTCGACACCCGGCGTGAATTGTTCCGTCCCGCCGCGGAGCGAGACCAGCCAGGAACGCAATGGGCCGACCTCGGGAAGCGACTCGCTCACAGGGACGAGCCGGTTCTTGCGGTACGTCGTCACACCGCCGTCGGGCGTGATCAGGATCGCCACGTTCGACGGGCCCGATCCGGTCCACTCCTGATCCAGACTGCCGAAAAGCAGCGGGCGGCGGGTGCGAACCACGACCGACTTCACCCACTCGGTCAGTTCATCGTCGAACCGGACGAAGCCGTTGATCGCGGTCTCGGGAAGGACGATCAGACCCGTTCCCGAGAATCGGGTTTCATCGATCAGTCGATCCAAGAACTCGAGCCGCTTGATCCGAAGGTCGGGGGTCCATGCCTCTCCCTGGGGGAAGTTCGGCTGGATCAGGGCGACCGGGAACATCGCCGAGGCCCCCGGAACCCGCCCCATGGTGAGCGCGCTCCAGGCCGCCAGCGCCACGAACACGCCAGGCCCCTGGATCATCCCCGCCACGATCGCCCAGCGCGGGGCCTTTCGAATCAGCAACGCCAGCGAGACCGGGACCGCGAGCGTGAGGGCGCTGAGCGTTTCCGGCCCACCCAGCTGGACCGCGGGGGTCAGCCAGGAGTATTCGGCCAGCGGGAGCCCGACCAGAGCCCAGTTGACCCCCAGAAGCGAACGCCGGGCGAGAATCTCTCCCAGCGCCCACCCCGCCGGCAACGCGAGCAGCCCCGTCACCGGCGCGCGGGCCGAGGCGGCGGCCCGGCAGCAAAGCGCCGCGGGCAACCCCAGGACCACCGCCGCGTACGCCGATAGCGGCAAGATCAGGTCGTCGTATCCCGGCTGGTAAAGGCCGATCCAAAGGGTCGTGAGCGCGGTGGTCGACGCGGCCTGGACCCCGAGCCAGGCCCAGCACCGCACCCAGCGCCCCGGGTCGAGGAGCGGAACCAGGGGAAGGAAGGCGACCATCGCGAACCAGTATGGGCAGATGTTCGCGTGCGCCATCGCCTGGATGAGCGGTGTGACGATCGCCGCGACGACCAGGACCACCAGCGGATGGATTCCGGATCGGGGTGGCTCTCGCTCGTGCCTGGATCTGGATCCGAGGAGCGCCTGGGCGTCCGAGGCGCGGTGCGCCCGGGCGCTCGAAGGTTCCGCGCCTTCACTGAGCAGGCAAGGTGGGAGCGCCGGTACGGCCCCCAGCGGCGGGGGAACTGGCACCGGCGCTCGCCGCGTCGGGTCAATCCGTGGGGATTGGTCCTCGGGCACCGCGAGATCTCCGGTGTCGGACAATGAGGTAGAGGGTCGGCAGCCCGAGCAGCGCGAGCGAGAGCGGCCC
>JBFWRA010000962.1:0-2869 GCA_050249155.1 Isosphaeraceae bacterium
GGGTCGACGCGCCGTCGATCGGTTTGAACTTCGATATCGGCCACGCCTACTGCGTCAGCGAGGATATCCCGAACGCGATCCGCAAGCTCGCCCCTCAGATTCGCCACTACCACGTCGAGGACATCTCCGCCGAACGTGTCCATCACCACCTGGTGCCCGGGACCGGAGCGATCGACTTTCCCGAGACCTTTCGGGCGATCCACGCGACCGGCTACGACGGCTGGGTGACCGTCGAACTCTACCCGTTCGTCGAGGACCCCGACGCCGCGGCCCTCGCCGCGCTCCGGGTGCTCCAGCCGATCGTCCGGGGGTCGTTCGTCTGACCCATGCGACTCAAGCCGTACCTTCAACTGGTCCGCCTGCCCAACCTCTTCACCGCGGCGGCCGATAGCCTCGCCGGCTGGCTGCTGGTCGGCGGCTCGCTCAACGAACCCGGCCGCTGGGGGCTTCTGGTGGGGGCCTCGGTGACGCTCTACGCCGCCGGGATCGTCCTCAACGACGTTCGCGACTTTCCCATCGACCTGCGCGAGCGACCTGGCCGCCCGCTCCCTTCCGGCCAGGTTTCCCATCGCCTGGCTCTGGCGATGGTGGCGGTGTTTTTCGCGAGCGGTCTGGGCCTGGCCTGGCTCTCAGGGACGCCCCACGGGTTTCCCGTCGCGGTGGGGATCGTCCTGGCGGTCCTGGCGTATGACGTCTGGCTGAAGTCCACGCCCCTGGGTCCGCAGGTGATGGGTCTTTGCCGCGCTCTGAACCTGCTTCTGGGTCTCAGCCTCTCGGCCGATCTGGGAGGGTTGGTCGGTTGGATCTCCGCCGCGTCCTACGGAACGTTCGTGTGCGGCATCACCTGGATCAGTCGAAACGAAGCCAATGACGATCAGGGCCCAGGCCCGACCGTCGTGGCCGGTCTGGCGCTTCAGAACCTCGCGATCGTCGGCCAGGCGGTCGCCGCGCTGATCGCCCGGGAATCCTCGACGTCGGGAATGAGACTTCTGGGCCTGATCGTGCTCGGGCTGATCGGCGTTCGCATCAATCAGAGTGGATTGAGGGCGATTCGAGGCCCCTCGCCGAAGACCCTCCAACAGGCGGTCAAGGCGGGGATACTCTGCCTGGTCTGGCTCCACGTGGGGTTGCTCCTGGCCGTCCGGGGTTTCGAACCGGCGTTGGCGGTCGCGGTCTTGTGGTTTCCGGCGTCGCTGGTCGGGCGCTGGCTCGCCTCGACCTGAGCGTCGTCGCCTGACGAGAGTCGGGCCGAGGGCGTCGATCCCGCGGTTTCGCCAGGGCTCGCAATCCTCCGTCGGTCGCCTGTCCCTTGCTTGACGCGGCCTGATCGGTCACATACGATCCAATCCCGAACACCCGCCTACGTGTCTGACGTCCAGGAGAATCGGCGATGACGGCCCGGTTTCAGCGTTGGCATGGATTCTCCTTAGGGATGGGCCGGAAATCACTTCCCGGTTTCTCGATGGATCAGGGTGCCACGAGGTTCGGTACTCCGAACCCGTGGGATCCCGCCGTGGCCATCGGCACGGGTTCGGAGTACCGAACCACGTGGCACGCTCGGCTTGTTCCACAAATCGGCAAGTTATTCTCGGCTTGTTCCTTGCTTTGCCTGCTCGCTGGCTGTGGAGGCGGTGACACGACCAGCACCGAACCGGTCGCCACGGCCGGGCCCACGACCAGCGCGATCGCTCGGCCGCTGTCCTTCATTGGGTTCGACGCGAGCCCTCCCCTGATCTCGGCGCTGAGGTCGGGCAAGATCCAGGGCCTGGTCGTCCAGAACCCGCTCGTGATGGGGGAGACCGGGGTCCGTACCCTGGTCGAGCACCTCGAAAAGTAAGAGGTCCGCAAGCAGGTCGATACGGGAGAGACCATGATTACCCCCGAGAACCTCGGGGAACCCGCGATCGACGCGCTCCTGAATCCACCGAAGGCCGAGAACGTGGCGGGAGGCAGCCTGAGCGGCGCTCGACAGAAGAAATGGCGGGTGATGGTCATTCCCAAGGGCACGACCCACGAGTTCTGGAAGACCATCCACGCCGGCGCGTTGAAGGCCGCGGATTCCCTGGGGAACGTGGAAGTCGTCTGGCAAGGGCCCCAGAAGGAGGATGACCGGGTTCAGCAGATCGAGCTGGTTCAGAACGCGATCGCCGCGAAGGTGGACGGGATCGTGCTCGCTCCGCTGGACTCCCGGGCGCTGGTCAAGCCGGTCGAGGAAGCGATCGCCAAGGGGATTCCCGTCGTGATCATCGACTCCGGCCTGGAGTCGTCGAAGATCGTCAGCTACGTCGCCACGAACAACTACAACGGAGGCGTCCTCGCGGCCAGGCGGCTCGGCGAACTTTTGAAGGGTGAGGGCAAGATCATCCTTTTGCGCTACGCCCAGGGCTCGGCCAGCACCATCGAGCGCGAGCGGGGGTTCACCGACACGATCGCGAAGGACTTTCCCAAGATCACCTACCTTTCCGACACCGAGTACGCCGGGGCGACGTCCGACTCGGCCCAGCAGAAGTCGCAAAGCCTGGTCACCCGGTTCCGCGGCCAGATCGACGGGATCTTCTGTGTCAACGAGTCGAGCACCCTGGGGATGCTTCGAGCGCTGGAAGGGGCGGGGATGCTCGCCAGCCGCCCTTGAGCGGCCCGTTTCTCCAGGTCCGTGGAGTGACCAAGGCGTTCGGGGCGAGCCAGGCCCTGCGCGGCGTGTCGTTTGAACTCGAACGGGGCGAGGTCCACGCGCTGGTCGGGGAGAACGGGGCGGGCAAGTCGACCCTCATGAAGATCCTGAGCGGGGCCCACCGTCCCGACTCCGGAGAGATGATCCTCGACGGTCGACCGTACCAGCCGAAAGGCCCTCGCGACGCCCTGAGACAGG
>JBFWRA010000963.1:0-2869 GCA_050249155.1 Isosphaeraceae bacterium
CGGTGGACTATCGGCTCGCCCCCGAACACCCGTTTCCCGCGGCTGTGGACGATGCCGAGGCGGCGACACGTTGGGTGGCCGAGCGGGGGAGGTCGCTGGGCCTGGATCCGGATCGGCTGGCCGTCGGCGGTGACAGCGCGGGGGGCAACCTCGCCGCGGTGGTCGCCAGGCGGGCCAGGGACGCGGGCTCCCCCGCCCTCGCCTATCAGTGCTTGATCTATCCCGCGACCGACGCCGATTTCGAGACCCCCTCCTACCTCGAAAACGCCGAGGGGTTTCTCCTGACCCGCGCCGCCATGATGTGGTACTGGAATCACTACCTGGCGGACCCCTCGCGTCGAGCCGACCCGGACGCCTCGCCGCTGCGGGCGGCCGACCTCGCCGGCCTTCCCCCCGCGACGGTGGTCACGGCCGAGTACGACCCCCTGCGTGACGAGGGGAACGCCTACGCTCAACGACTCGAGGCGTCCGGCGTGCCCGTCCGGCATCGGCGTTACGAAGGCTTGATCCACGGCTTTCTCCGCCGCCATCACCTGCTCGACCGAGGCAAGGCCGCCCTGGACGAACTGGCTGCCGACCTCCGCGAAGCCCTGAACGCGACGACCGCCTGAGGACCAGGCTGTGAATCACCTCCCTCACGACTTTCGACCCAGGGGTGCCCGGGTCAAAGCTCGCGTGACCCGGTGCCGCCTTCGATTCTTGGAAGTAGCGGACACGGTGCCTCCATTGTCACGCGAATTGAACCTCCGAGATTTCGGTCTGCCTTTCGACCTCTGGCGCGGAGCGGTCACAAGGTGACGCGCAAAGTCAGGGATTCGGTCTCGCCTTCTCCTCTCTCGCCATGACGACCTTCCACCCCAACTCGGCAGGCTGCTCGAACTCGCCGGGATAGACCTCCTCCACCTCGCAAGAGTCATCGTTCACGGAGACGGCTCTCAACTTCCCGCTCCGGCGGTCATGCCCCTGGACCGTTAGGATGCTCCCGACTTGGACGCCTTCCGCTGACCCCACGTCGACCTTGGCTCGACCACGCTCCACCACTTCGATCACCGTGCCGATCACAAGGTTGTCCCGGAGGTAGTTCGCCCATCGCTCCGGCAGTTCGGGGGTGCCGGCAACCTGGTCGTCGGAGCCGATGAGGAAGAAATCACCGGCGGGTTCATTCCTCGGTTCATCGCCCCGAATGATCGCGTCGCAGAATTCTTGAAGCCTTTCGGGCGGGATCAGGTAGGACCTCCGGCCCCATTTGAGAGGGAGGAAGACCCGCTCCAACTGCGGTTCGATCGGCTTGACTGGCCATAGCACCAGGTGTCCGCTGACTTGCCTCGCCGAGCCCGATTCCCGGTAGTAGACCCCGCAACAGCCCGACCAGATGAACGAATACCTCCCATCGGGCAGGATGCTCAGGGCCCAACTCCGACCCAGGCGTGCTCCTTGAAGGTATTCGCCCGCGACGGCGGCAAACCCGTTTCCGGAGTTCGGTCCGGGCGAGGGAAACCGGTGGGTGTAATCCCAGTCCCCTGAAGGGAGGGCCAAGCCGACGAAGACCCCGCCGAACGCCACGATCACGACGATTTCGATCAAGCTCAGCTTCAATCGCCACCGAGGTGCTTTCGCAGGCGGGGACTCCAACTCGTCCCACACGGGGGCGGCATTTTTCCATGGTTTGGCTCGATGGGGGATCACGTGGCCTTGCTCTCAGCGGCATGGATCGCGAGAAGTGACGGCCTGAATCTTCCTCCTACTTTGGTCAAGACCGCCCCACTGGTCAAGGTGCCTGGTAAGAACCCCAAGTCCTGTTCGATGGGCGAACGGCCCAGAGGTTCATCTCATCAACCCTGTCCGGGCCGCTTCGGCGTGATGAGTGCGGCTGGGTACTCTTCGACGCCGTGATGAGACAAGGCCACCAGTTCGCGGAGCCGTTTCAACTCCTGATTGTCGGCCCAGAGGACCCACAGGCGTTGTGCGGGCGTCTTGCGTGAGTGGACCCATCCCCGGGGTGCCCAGTCGGCGAGCTTGCCAGCCGACACCGGGATCTGTTCGGCCAGCTTCGGCAACCACCGCTCGTTCGGACCGAGTTGGTCGGTATATGTCTTCTCGGTCGCCAAGTCACGGCGCTTCAGCAGTTGGCGGACGAGCATCGGGAAGAATTGACCGCACCGCTTCGGAGGGCTGAATCCCTCTGAATTCAGACACTCCGCGAGCCGCAGCCGAGGTGAGGGCCTCGTGGCGCAGCACCGTGATCCGCTCCATGAGCTTGTCGAGGTCGCGGAGTTGTTCATAGCATGCCACCGGCCGCACGACCTCGTATTGACTGACAAAGCCGCCTTGCCAGTGCATGGATAAATCCACATATGAGTTATTGTTCTTGACGTGAACCACGACCTTTTCCACCAGGTGCCGGATGATCTCCTCGCGGTCCTGGTCGGTCGTGCCGGGTGTGTGCCAGGGCGATTGAGTGGGCGAAGCCAAGCTGAGGGTGGGTTCATCGTCCGCGGCGGGGCCTTGCCATGGAGCACCCTGATTTATCGGAGTTTTGGCGAGCCCACCGCTTTCGACGGAGTTCTCGTGTAACTTGGAGCGGGACGCTTCCCGCGAGGTCCCTAAACCGATCCTTCAACTTCGTTGAGAAATGGCGATGAACCCACTCTGGATCATGATCACGGCGTTGGGCTTTTCCGGCGGACTCGCACGTCCCGACGTGGAGTATCGGATTTTCCAGTTTCCCGCGGACCGGATTCCTCGGATTGACGGCTCGGCGGACGACTGGGCCATCGTGCCGGATTCGTACGCCATCGGGAGCGACCAGTTGCGCGAGACCGTGGTCGGCCTGGGGGACAGGCGCGATCCCGCCGACCTGGACGTGTCG
>JBFWRA010000964.1:0-2859 GCA_050249155.1 Isosphaeraceae bacterium
AACGGCGCGTCGGACCCCCTGGGACGGACCCAGACGTCGCCACTTTGGATCCGCAGGACCTCGTTGGGCATACCCACCAGTCGCTTGATGTAGCGAACGTCGGGCTCCTCCGGAAGCTTGAACACCGCGACGTCCCAACGTTCCAGGACCGCCTCTCCCAGCGCCGGCACCAGGGGCAAGTTCAGTGGCGTCTTGATGACGTAGATCCGGTCCCCCTGGAAATTGGGGACGTCAGCCACGAGGGTCGGAAACCGGCAGTTCGGGCAAACCCCCGCGACGACCGGCTGCGGTCTTGGCGAGTACGGGCCGCCGTCGAGGTTGACCTCGCGATCCGCGTTGACCGTGTAAAGCTGGTCGCACTGAGGGCAGTTCAACTCTTTCTGGCGACCCATCAACGTCGGGGCCATCGACCCGGTGGGGATGACGAACCCCTCGGCCTCGACCGAGAGGACCAAAAAGAACAGGAACACGGTGACGAACGACTCCACCGTCTCCCGGTTCCCTGAAACCGAATACCGCCCCTCACGCGTTCCGTCGCTCGCCCGGGAAGGAGTCGACTCCCCTTGATCGTCCCGCCGCGCCATGCGAAAACCCCCGTTCCTTCCCTTCCCACTCCGATCCGATCGGGCCACTCTCGACGACCCGAGAACCTCGTCCCTAACTCCGCGCGGGCCGCACGCCGGGCGGCGTCTTGGGCTTGCCCGCGCCCCCCTTCGGCCTGGCCGTGGGGGTCGATCGACGCTTCGGCGACGGCTTGCTCGGGGCGAAGAGGTAAGGCACGACGTCATCCAGCGCGGAGACCGAGATGAACGTCAGGTCGGCCTTCACCTCGTCCGGCAACTCGATCAAATCCTTCTCGTTGTGGTGCGGAATCAGGACCGTCTTGACCCCCGCCCGGCGGGCGGCCAGCACCTTCTCACGGACTCCTCCGACGGGGAGGACCCTGCCGGTCAGGGTGACTTCTCCGGTCATCGCGAGGTCCGGCCGGATCGGACGCGCTCGGAACAGGCTGATCAAGGCGGCGGAGATCGCCACGCCCGCTGACGGACCGTCCTTCGGCACCGCGCCCGCGGGCACGTGAATGTGGATATCCGTCTTCTTGAACTGGTCCATGTCGAGGTTCAGTTCCTTGCCGTGGCTCCGCAGGTAGCTCATCGCGGCCTGGGCGCTCTCCCGCATCGACTCGCCGAGCAGCCCGGTCAGGGTCAGCATGCCCTTGCCGGGCATGCCGGTGACCTCGATGAAGAGGATCTCGCCCCCGGTCGGGGTCCAGGCCAGGCCAGTGGCGACCCCTGGCACTCCGGTCCGGTCGGCCATCTCGCGGAAGTACTTGGGCGGTCCCAGCGCCTCGGGAATTCGCGACGGGTTGACGGTCGCCGCCTTGCGCTGGCCTTCGGCGTGCTTGCGCGCGGCCTTCCGGCAGATCGTGGCGATCTCCCGTTCCAGGTTCCGAAGGCCGGCTTCCCGCGTGTAGTCCGCGATGATCTTCCCAATCGCCTCGTCGGTGAACGTGAGATCGTTGGCCGCCAGGCCGTGCCCCTCAAGCTGTTTGGGAATGATGTATTTCTGAGCGATCAGGATCTTCTCCTCCTCGCTGTAGCCGGGAAGTTGCAGCACTTCCATTCGGTCCAGCAGCGGGGCGGGAATGGTTTCGAGCATGTTCGCCGTGGCGATGAACATCACCTTGGAGAGGTCGAAGTCGACGTCCAGGTAGTGGTCGCGGAAGGTCGAGTTCTGCTCGGGGTCGAGCACCTCCAGAAGCGCCGCGGAGGGGTCGCCCCGAAAGTCGCTGCCGAGCTTGTCGACCTCGTCCAGCATGAAAACCGGGTTGTTCGTTCCCGACTTGCGGATGCCCTGGATGATCCGGCCCGGCATGGCCGCGACGTAAGTTCTTCGGTGGCCTCGAATCTCCGCCTCGTCGTGGACACCACCCAGGCTCACTCGGACGAACTGCCTGCCCAGCGCCTTGGCGATGCTCTTGCCCAATGAGGTCTTGCCGGTCCCGGGAGGTCCGGTGAAGCAGAGGATCGGCCCCTTCATGTCCTTTTTGAGTTTTCGAACGGCCAGGTATTCGAGGATGCGTTCCTTGATCTTCTCCAGGTCGTAGTGGTCGGTATCCAGCACCTTGCGGGCGCGTCGAAGGTCGAGCCGGTCCTTGCTGGACTTGGACCAGGGAAGCACGGCGATCCAGTCGAGGTACGTCCGGACGATCGAATACTCGGCGGAGCTGGGGTGCATCCCCGCCAGGCGCTCGATCTCGCGCTCGGCCTCGGCGAGCACCTCCTCGGGGGGCTTGGCGTCCTTGAGTCGCGTCCAGAGTTCGTCGAGTTCCGGGTTTTCCGGCTCGCTCTCGCCCAGCTCCTCCTGAATCGCCTTGATCTGCTGGCGAAGGAAATGGTCGCGCTGGGCCTTGGTGATCTCGGAACCGACCTGTTCCTGAATCTTGGTCGAAAGTTCCAGGACCGCCAGTTGCCGGGAAAGAAGCTGGCCGAGCTTCTCCAGTCGGGCGCGGACGTTGGTCTCGGTCAGAAGCTTTTGCTTCTCCTCGACGCTGAACGGTAGGCTTGAACCCAGCAGGTCGGCGAGCCGGCCAGGCTCCCTCGTGTTCATCGCCGCGACGTGAAGCTCTTCCGGAACTTGCTGGCTCTGCTCGACCATCTTCTGGAAGAGCCGATTGACGTGGTGGACCAGGGCGTCAAGTTCGACCCCTTCCTCGATCACGTCGTCCAGCGGCTCGACCCTGCCGACGAGGTAGGGCTCGTGCCCAACGACCTCCAGAAGCCGGCCTCGGGACAATCCCTGGCAGACGATCCGGGTCGATCCGTCGGGGAACTTCAGCATCTTCAGGACCGAACCCAG
>JBFWRA010000965.1:0-2859 GCA_050249155.1 Isosphaeraceae bacterium
GATGAGACCGCCCGGGGCTCCCCGGGTGATCGTCACCGTTCTGAACTTCGGCCGAGAGCCCGCCAAGGAAGTGCTCGACCTCTCGGCCATCCCCGGCGTGCCCGTGGCGTCCATCCGGGGCGCGTCGGCCGTCGACGCGCTCACGGGCGAAGCCGACGGCGAGGTCGCCTCGGGGGGCCGGCTCGACGTCAACATGGAAGCCTTCGCTGGGAAGACGCTCGTGATCGACCAGGAGTCCATTCCGCTCGGGAACGGACGGGAGGAACGACCGAACGAAACCGAGCCGTAGGGCCTGAGGGCGAACCCTCGGTGCTCGTCCCCGAGGATGGACCTCCGCTGAACTCGCTGGCCCAGGCAAGGGAGACGGTCGAGCCGGCTCCCGCTCCTGGCCCCGTGTTCCTGGGGGGAATCGCATCTCCACTGGCCGGGTCAATTCGGCGTGCCCTCGCCAGTCCGCTCCGCTTCCAGGATCAACCCCTCGAGGGCTGTGTCGAGGGCCTTCTCGCCAGGGTAACCGACCCACTTGTGGCGGATCACGCCCTGAGGATCGATGACGTAGTACGTCGGGGTGCCGGGGTTGTTCCACCGCTCGAGGATCGACTCCTGAACGGTGAACGACCGCCAGTTCATTTTCTCCCGGTTCATCACCTCCCTGAGCTTCTTCGCTTCGGATTGATTGGTGTTGACGCCAATCAGCGCGAAGGGCCTGTCGTTCAAGTTCGTCACGAGCGACCGCTCGTGGGGCCAGTTGGCCCTTCAGACTCGTCAGTACTCGGACCAGAAGTAGAGCAGCACCACTTTGCCCCGGTAGTCGCTCAGTTTGAAGCGCAAGCCGTCCTGATCCTCGCCGTCGATCTCCTGGGCCGGCTTGCCGACGGAGAGATGGCGGATCTCGTGGAGCGCCGATCGGGCCTCCTCGGCGACCGTATCGCCATAGGGAACCCTCACTTCGCCGAAGTCCCTCGCCGCCCGCTCGAAGAGGGCTTCGATCTCTCGCGTGGCCTCGGCACGGTCCCGGCGCTGGAGAGCTTTCAGGTAGTCCCGACCGAACAAGCCCTCGTAACGCAGGGCCATGTCGGGCCGATCGCGGATCAGGTCGAGCCGTTGCAGACGGCCGTTCAAGAACTGGGCCAGCCGCAGGCAGGCGAGCGCCTGGAACTCGCGGTGCGGGTTTTGTTCCAGGACCGAGCGCAGGAACGCCTCGGACTCTTTGCGAAAGCCGTACCGAACCCGTCGACACGCTTCGCCAAGCCTGTCGCTCTTGGCGTGATCGCGTCGTAGGATGGCGAGGGCTCGGACCTCCGGGCTAGCGGTGCCGAAGCCAGGGTGCGAGGAGTTGTTCTCCAGCCATAACTCCCCGTTGACCGCCTGGACCAGGGCGTCGAGCGCGATCGAGTCTTTCGGGTTGTTCTCGGCGAGCTCCAGGAATCGCCGGGGTAGCGTCTCCAGCCGCGCCAGGGCCTGGGTGCGCTCCTCGCCGGCCGTCTCCATCGAATAATAGACGCGCGTCGCGGTATCGAATTCGTTGACCAGCGTCTCATAGACCGCCGCCGGCGTGATCGGCTCGTCCTGGTTCTCGTCCACCGCGATCACGGCCAGACCAAGGCGAAGGAGTAGGAGTCCTCCGAGGATGCGACTCATGAGAATCCTCCTTCACTTGAATTGAGAAACGGGAGAAGCGCCCAGCGCCTCGCCGACGCCGATCGGCATCGCCTTTGGCTCGGGGTTCGCCGCTCCGCGATGATACCGCGGCATGGCCGGTTCAGTATGCCATGAGGGTTTGGCGGGCTCCAAGGGAGACAAGAAAGAGTTGATTAAGAATGTGATTTTTAATCGGCGTCGAGATGACTGGGTCGCCGTCTGGGAACTGGTTTCCTCGCGACGACGTGGTGGACGCGAGATCACGGCCCGATCGGAAGCCGTCATCCCGTCTCCGCCGGCAGGTCTTCCCGCGCGCCCCACTCGTTCCATGAGCCGTCGTAGTTCGTCAGCGACGTGAACCCGAGTCGATCGAGGTGGAACAACAGCACGGTCGCGGCCACGCCGCCGTTGCAATAGGCCACGGTCGGGGCGTCGGGCTTCAGGCCGATCGCCTCCACGCGAGACTTGATCTCCTCCAGCGGTCGGAAGCCTCCCCCTTCCGCGAAGAACGCCTCCCTCGGCAGGTTGACCGCTCCGGGGATGTGTCCTCCGCGAGCCCCTCTGCGCTTCGCGCCGGTGAATTGCCCGGGGTCTCGCGCGTCGAGGAGTTGCAATCCCTCCACTCCGAGCCGGGATCGGAGCGACTCGGCGGTCGTTCGCCAGCGAGGTTGGGGACGGGCGACGAACTCCGCGCGCTCGGTCTGAACTTCTCCGGCCCGCACCGGTCGGCCTTCCTCGACCCAGCGGTTCCAGCCGCCGTCGAGCACGCTCACGCGGTCATGGCCGTAGTACCTCAAGGCCCACCAGAGCCTGGTGGCGAACTGGCCCCCCATGTGGTCGACCGCGACGACCCGGGTTTCGGGACCGATCCCCCGAACTGACATCGCCTCGGCGAACCGCGCTGGAGGGGCGATCTGCGTGGGCACCGGGTCGTTCGGATCGATGATGTCGCGGGTCCAGTCCACGTAGACCGCGCCCGGGACGTGCCCCGCGCGGTATTCCTCGGGGGCCCCGCGGTAGGTGGCCTCCTCGACGCCAGGCGCGACGGGCCTGGTGACGACGTAGCCCCGGACGTCCACCACGCGAATGCTGGGATCGTCGAGCCTGGCTTCGAGCCAGTCGGTCGTCACGAGTGGACCCGCGGGTTCGGCTCCGGCCATCTGGGAAGTCCCTCGGTGGTAAGGTTGGCGGCGTGACCAGCACGTCGTGTAAGATACC
>JBFWRA010000966.1:0-2852 GCA_050249155.1 Isosphaeraceae bacterium
GTGTTGCAGCAAGACCTTGAAGCTTTGCAACGGGTCGCCCGGCCAGGGGTGGTTTCCCACCGCGACGACGTCGGCCTCGGACTTCGCCGCGACGGGTGCGGCGAACCGACGACGCGCCTCGGCCGCCAACGCGTCCTGCACCGGGTTGGGAGCGCCCGCCAGCACGCGCAGCACTTGCCCGGGCGCGCCCAGCAAGTGGCTCACCGACACGCAAGGTCCCAGCATCCCCGCCGCCTCCATGATCGCCTGGCGCATCGGGTTGTCTTTCGCGTCCCCCCCCAGCAGCGGCGACGACGCCCCTCGGCTCCCCTGGTCGAGCCCCCGCCTGTGCAACGCCCCGAGGGTCGAACGGTGGCTGGTCCCCGGGAAGATCAGCTTGTACCCCCCGCCAAAACCCGCCTGAAGGTGCGGGAGGACCGATCCGACCAGCACCCTGAGGTTCGCCTCGGCCACCGGACGGAAGACCCGCACGGGGATGCCTCTTGAAGTCATGCCAAGGTCGGCATAGGCCGATCGATCGTCCAGCGGGGGACTGAGGCATCGAAACCGGCCGACCACCTCGTCCCCCACCCGCCGACGCATCGCGAGGTCGTCGACCGCGTGGTGTCGCCCGACTCCCACGCTCACGCTGACGTCCGCGTCGGACACTCCCGAGGCGCGCAATCGGTCGAGGATCAACGGCAGCGCCTCGCGGACCGGGGTCCACCGCGAGGGATCGTCCACCACCAGCGCGACCTTCGCGCCAGGCCCGACCAGTTCCCCCAACGCGGGACTTTCCCGAGGCTCCTCCAGCGCCAGGGCCAGCGCTGACGGGTAGTCGGCCAGGACGCCGCTCAGGTCCGGCTCGAACGCCTCCACGCGCTCCCAACGGTCCGGAAGATCCAGGGCGAGCCGGCCGGAACCGCCCCAGGGAATCGTCAGCGAGGCGGGGGAGGTCATCAGATGAGAGTCCTGGCCTTGACGGAGGAAAGAAACCGATCGGAACCGTCTCGAAATCCGAATCCCGGGAGTCGGACCTCCGCAACCTACCGAAAAGCCCAAGCCCCCCGCAACCCGTGAAACGCGGGTCAAGGCCCCAGCGCCACGCGGTCGATACTGGAAAGAGGGTGAGGAACCGCCCTCGCGCGCTTTCCGAGCGAAACCGCGACCCGAACGAATCGCCAGGGGTGACAGGATGGATCGCGCCAACCCGCGGCCAGGCCGGACGTATCGGCCCGAAGTGGACGCGTTTGAAGCCCGGCTGCTCCTGAGCGCGGGGGTCGGCCCTGGGCGAATGGGCTCGGGCGTCTTGAAGCATTCCCCCGGGTATCAGGCGATCCGTCCCAACACGCCGGTCTTGCCATTCGGAGCGCCCACCAGCGTGGCGACGTTCCTCGACCCCTCGGCCAGGATCTTCAACGGCGAGAAGGTCCTCGTGGGTCAGCGGACGTACGTCGGGCCCTATGCGACGCTCGACGCCCACGCGGGCGCGATCAAGATCGGCGGCGGCTCCGCCGTGATGGACAACGCGGCCGTCGCTCCGGGCGCTCGGGGCGTGATCTCGATCGGCGACTTCGTCCTGATCGGCCCCGGCGCGGAGGTTCGAGGCGAGAGCGCCGTCGGGGCCTTCGGCGAGCTCGACGCCAGACCGACCGGCATCGGCCCCAACGCCCTGATCGACGGCGCCACGATCGCCCCAGGCGCGGTGGTGGGGGCGCTGGCGAGGGTCGGACCGGGGGTCGCCGTGCCAGCCGGAGTGTATGTTCTTCCAGGGGCGAACGTGACGACCACCGCCGAGGCGACCGACCCGGCGCTCGGGAAGGTCGCGCCGCTGCCAACCGCGATCGCGGGGCGGGTCAGCCTGGAACTCACGAGGGCCTCGGAACTGGCGGCCGGGTATACCACGCTTTATCAGGGCCAGTCCGCCACGGGCCCCAACGCCGGCGTCGATTCGGTGACCGCGCCGGGGATCTTCAACGGCAACCTCACCGCCGTCTCGGGAACGAGCCGCCAACCCGGCCCATCGGCGACCACCGGAATCAACTTCGAACCCAACCGCTCCGGGCCAAGGTTCCCGTCCCCCCATCAGGGGCTGGTCATGGGACTCTTCGGGCACTTCCGGGCCCGAATCACCGGCGACGCCCGATTCCACGACCGCGCCGCCAACGTCGCGAGAAACCTCGGTCGATCCAACGCCTTCCGGGCCGACCAGGGGCAGCCGCTCACCTTCGCCAACGCCCCGAGCACCGGGAACCAGGTCACCATCACCTCACCCCTGGGGGGCACCGTGACGACCGGCGGCGTGACCAAAACGGTCGGCTCGATCCCCGTCGGCAAGAACTTCCGGGCCGACGCCGGCGCGGTCCTGCTGGGCGGCCCCGGGGCGACCTACCCGGTGGGCGACGACGTGACCATCGGCGCGGGGGCCGTGGTCGAACGCTCGACCCTGGGCGCCGGCGCGGTGATCGGCCCGCGCGCCTACGTCTCGGGATCGACCGTCGCCCCTGGGCGAATCATCCCCCCCGGCACCCTGTTGATCGACGACGTGGTGGTCGGGCACATTGGTTGGTGAGGGTTCTCGAAGCCCTGGTTCAACGTCAAGGACCCGCCCCCGGGCGGACCGGCCGGACCTCTCAAATGGGATGAACCGATGATTATTTCTCATAAATATAAACTTATATTCATAAAGACCAGGAAGACGGCGGGGACGAGCATCGAGGTCTTCCTGTCGGGACGTTGCGGTCCGGACGACGTCGTGACCCCGATCGATCCGCCCGTCGCGCCGCACCAGGCGCGAAACCACGAGGCCGGGGGTTTCTTCAATCACATCGACGCCGCGGGCGTGCGCGCCCGGGTCGCGCGGGAGGTCTGGG
>JBFWRA010000967.1:0-2847 GCA_050249155.1 Isosphaeraceae bacterium
GTCGTGGGAGTGGTTCGGGACGCGGGACGGCCCGTTTCCGGGGGTTGGATCGAGTTCATTCCCACGGAAGGAACGGTCGGTCGGATGCGGTCGGCTCCGATCGGACCCGATGGTCGCTTCGAAGCCCTCGAGGTTCCAATCGGCACCGTCGGGGTCGGATTCGCCGCGGTCCGCGCCTTTCAGACGGACCCGCGCTACTTTCATTCGTTGAGCACTCCCATTCGTCGAGAGATCCGTGAGGGGAGCGCCGGCGACTTGACGATTGATTTGAGAGAGGAACTGATCCGCTTTCAGGCGGAGAGCGCCGCGAGTCGTCTCTAACCCTGGATCTCACTCACCTCCTCGGGAGTGTCGCGTTCATGTCGTTGGCCGCAGCGTTCCCGACCGACCTGACGTCGTCCGAAGTGACGCCACGGATTCGGGCCATCTATCGAAACTCGGCCGGCGAAATCGTCCTCGACTGGCCCGCCGATCGGCTTCGGGAAGCGCTTGACGATGCCGGTGGGACGCTCTGGGTCGATATCGAGGATCTTGGGCCGACCCCCAGTCTGGCGGTCGAAACACTGCTTCGCGAGATCTTTGGGTTTCACCCCCTGGCCATCGAGGACGCGCTCAGGGAGTCGCACATTCCCAGGGTCGACGACTGGGAACGCTACCTTTACATCGTCTTTCATTCGATCGATTTCGACGCGCGCTCCGCGCAACTGAGACCTCACGAGCTCGACGTCTTTCTCGGGCCGAACTTCCTCGTCACCTACCACAACGAGCCGCTCGGCTTCCTCGAGCACGATCGTCGGAACATCGAGCGCGATCCGACCAACCGCATGCGGCACGGTCCCGACCATTTGCTTTATCGACTTCTGGATCTCGCCGTCGCGGAGATCGTCTCGGCCATTGAAACGCTCGACGAATCGATCGACGCCCTCCAGGACGACGTCTTCACCAGGCCCACGGCCTCGACCTTGCAAGCCATCCTCAAGGTGAAGCGCGGGACGTTGCGGCTGCACAGGATCGTCGGTCCCGAGCGCGAGGTCCTCAACAAGCTCGCACGCGACTCCTTCCTCCCGATCGCCGACGATCACCGGATCTATTTCCGCGACGTTTACGACCACATCGTGCGCGTCCACGACCTGACCGAGAGCCTCCGCGACCTCATCTCGGGCGCGCTGGACACCTACCTCTCGGCGATCTCGAACCGGACGAACGACGTCATGAAGATGTTGACGCTCGTCACGGTCATGTTTCTGCCGTTGTCGTTTTTGACCGGGTTTTTCGGGATGAACTACTTTGGCGAGACCCTGGCCTTCGACTCGCCGCTGCCCCGGCGAGCGATGTTCCTCTCGACGCTCCTCGTGATGGGGACCGGGTTCATCGGCCCCTGGATTCTCGCCAGGCGCCGGGGATGGTTCTGACGCGGGTCGACTCGGGAAAAGGGGCGAGCATGATAGCGACGACCCGTTGGCGACTCTCGCCGCACGACTCCGGCCGGGTTCAGACGCTCAGCCAGGGCGCGGGCGTCTCCCCGATCGTCGCGCTGCTTCTGATCAACCGGGGGATCACCGAGCCTGACGCGGCTCGCTCCTTTCTCCAGGCGAAGCTCAACCACCTGGAAGATCCGGAGCGGATGCCAGGCGCGGTCGAGGCCGCCGATCGCATCAACCGGGCGATTCGACAGGGGCGAAAGATCGTCGTGTACGGCGATTACGACGTGGACGGCGTTTGCGGCACAAGCGTCCTCTGGGCCTGTCTGAAGCTCGCGGGCGCGAAGGACCCGGCGTATTACATCCCGCACCGCGTGGAAGAAGGCTACGGAGTCAACGCCGAGTCCCTCCAACGGATCGCCAGGGACTGGAGCGGAGCGCTCGTCGTGACGGTCGACTGCGGCGTCTCGGCGATCCAGGAAGCCCGACTCGCCAGGGAACTCGGGCTGGAATTCATCGTCACCGACCATCACACGCCAGGCCCGGAGCTTCCCGAGGCCGACGCGATCGTCCACCCTGGCCTTCCTGGCGCCTCCTGCGCCACGCCAAACCTCTGCGGCGCGGGGGTCGCGTTCAAACTGGCCTGGCAGGTGGCCAAATCCTTTGGGGACGGCAAGAAAGCCTCCCCCCACCTTCGTAATTTTCTGATGAGGTCTCTGGGACTGGTCGCGATGGCGACGGTCGCCGACCTGGTTCCACTCAGCGGCGAGAATCGCGTGATCGTCCGCCACGGACTGTTGGGGATCGAGGCGAAGCCGTCGGAGGGCCTCAGGGCGTTGATGGAGGTTTCCGGAGCGCTCGGCAGGCGCAAGCTTTCCTCGGGGACGGTCGGTTTTGGACTGGCCCCGCGGATCAACGCCGCGGGACGGCTCGAACGCGCGATGCGGGCCGTCGAGATGCTGACGACCAGCGACACCGTGCTGGCCAGGGAGATCGCCGAGGAACTCGACCGTTGCAACTCCAAACGCCAGGAGATCGAAGCGACGATCGTCAAGGAAGCCCACGAGATGATCAGGGCCTCGGGGGGTTTGGGGGATCGAGGCGCGATCGTGCTGGGTCGCGAGGACTGGCACGCTGGAGTCATCGGGATCGTCGCCAGCCGGCTCGTCGAGACATACCATCGACCGGCGGTGGTCGTGGCGCTTCACGAAACCCTCTCCCAGGGCTCCGCGCGTTCCGTGAGCGGCTTCAACCTCTACGAGGCGATTCGGGCCTGCTCGGAGGGGCTGATCGGATTCGGCGGACACGCCGCCGCGGCCGGTTTGAAAATGCCAGGGGCCCACTTCCCCGAGTTCGCCGCCCGGTTCGTCGAACATTGCCGGGCCGCGCTGACCCAGGAACAGCGCCAGAAGGCGCTCAACGTCGA
>JBFWRA010000968.1:0-2846 GCA_050249155.1 Isosphaeraceae bacterium
ATCTCGACCACGCCCTGGATCAAACCGGCGAGGTCCGTCGGCTCGCGCTGGATCTCGGCGCAGCGCGAGAAGTCCAGCAGGCGCTCGGTGATCGTCTTGCAGCGGAAGGCCTCCTCCTGAATCATCCGGAGGTAGTTGCGGACGACCTTCGCGTCCCCCTCGGGAAGCTCGGTCCTGGCCAGCAAGGGGGTGACCCGGCTCTCCAGTGCCTCGGAACAGAACGCGATCGAGGCGAGGGGGTTGTTGATCTCGTGGGCGACGCCCGCGGCGAGAAAGCCGACGCCGGCGAGCCGCTCGGAACGGACCAGCTGCTTGCTCCGCTCACGCACCTGACGTTCCAGGTCGGCGTACGTGACGCTCAATCGCGCGGTCATATCATTGAACGCTTCGGCCAGGCCCTGCATCTCGTCGCCGGTCTGGAGTTCGATCTTGTAGTCGAAGTTACCCCGGGCGACCCGGCGAACCCCGCGCTGAAGCAGGCGGACCGGGTAAAGCACCCATCGGTGGAAGAGGGCCGTCAGGCCGCAGAGCATCCCCAGCACCGCCACGGCCGAGACCCAGACGATCACCCGGGCGGCCTGGTACTGGGTCTGCGAACTGACCAGCACGTCGTAGAACTGGCGGTGGAGGATGCCAGGCAGTTCCATCGCCCGGTGATTGAGCCGCTCGATTCGAGCGCCCAGGCTGACCTTGCCGTCGGGGCCCCGGGTGAGTTCCGAGCCGTCGAGCACCTCGGGATGTCGCCGGAGGTAGACCTCGGTGCCCGGGAGCCGGGGTTCGACCTGAAGGCCGGGGTTCAGACCGGCCAGGATCATCGTGAGGTCGTGGTCGATCTTGAACGCCAGGCTGAGCTCGTCGATCCCGTCGTCGTGCCGACTGCCCGTGGTCGTGTTCTTGCGGAGCTGGCGATGGTACGTCAGCAGCGCCGCCTGAGCGTCGCGGACGGTGCTTTCGAGTTCAAGGTACTCCTCGAACGTGCCCTGGCGGGGCGTCTTGAGCCGAATGACCACTTCAAGGAGGTCCTTCGAGGCTCCGAGTTCCCGAAGCTGGTCCACCAGAGTGAGGTTGCTGATGTGGAACGAGTGGAGCCCGAACATGGAGCCGCCCATCAGCGTGAGCATCATCCCCACGACGAGGCTGAGACCGGCGATGAGTTTGGCGCGGATCGGCCATTGGGGCATGGCGGCGACCTCCTGTCGCGAGGCGGACTCGTTCCGTGGTCCGGGTCGACTGTCGAGGAAGGACTATACCAGAAGCCTCCATTCGCTCAAAGGGACGTCGCCCGGTTTTGCTCAAGTTCAGGTGGACCGCGGCCGGAATCCGCCCGCGCCTCGAAAAGGAGTCGGTCTGGACGAGTCCACGCGACCGCGACGGGCGTCGACGGACCCCGCGAAACGACCTAGCTTTCGCAGCGCCCGTGAAACGGAGCGCTTCCCGGGCGTGAAACTCGAATCGCGGCGATCAACCTGTCTTTATCGTCGACTCGAACGGTCTGGCATTGCCTTTTTCCGGGGCTTGACCCACAATCCCGACGCTCTCGGACGGCCCGACTCCGGCAGGGGTTCTCGGGTCGCGGGGCACCCCGGCGAGGACGCCCGGGGGAACGGCAGGCAAGGAGGCGCACGCCGATGGCACGCTGGTTTATCGACCGACGGCCCCAGCAGGGCATCCCGTCGGTGAGCCTGAGACGACTCTTGCCCGAGGCCCGGTTCGTCGGGTGCGAGGACTTCGAGATCTCGGGCTGCTCGGACGATAGCCGACGGCTCGATCCCGGGCAGGTCTTCGTCGCGGTCCCGGGGTCGCGGTTCGACGGTCACGCGTTCGTCGCCCAGGCGATCGAACGAGGGGCCGCGGGGGTCGTGGTGGAGCGACCTTGTCCGGAGGCGGGAAGGCTTCAGGCCGTCGTGCCCGATAGTCGATCGGCGTTGGCCAGAATCCGCCAGGCGCTGGCCGGAGATCCCTCCGAATCGCTCGTCACGATGGGGATCACCGGGACCGCCGGGCGAACCGTCACCGCGGTGATCCTCCGGGCGATCCTCGAAGCCGCCGGGGGCCGACACGGTCTCGTCGGCAGGTTGGGCTGGTCCGACGGCAATTCCACCCGGGTGATCGGCGCGGGGGCCGTCGGGTTGGCCGACATGCTCGGCGCCATGGTGGAATCGGGCTGCGACGGTGGCGTTCTCGAACTCAGTCCCGAGACGCTGGCGCTTCGCCAGGTCGAGGGAATTCGCTTCGAGCTGGCCGTGGTCACCGATCTGGGAGGCGCTCCGGCGCTGTCGCCCGACCACCTCGAGGCGGTTCGCAACGCCTCGTCACGGCTGGTCCGGCAGGTGCGACCCGGCGGCGCAGTGGTGGTCCATTCCGACGAACCGGCCTGCGAGATCCTCGGCGGTCTGAACCTTGACGCCGACCGAGTGAGCTTCGGATTGAGTCCGACGGCCGACGTCCGGGCTCGGATCGACCGGCTCGACCGGGACGGAACCCGTTTCCGGCTCCTGGGTTTCGATCGAGAGGCGGATGTGATGCTGCGACTGCCCGGCGCGACGACCCTTTCGCACGCGCTGGCCGCGGCGGCCGCGGCCAGGGCGCGTGGCCTGGACCTGGACGCGGTGGTCGCGGGAATCGAGTCGGTCGCCGAGATCCCCGACCGGCTCGAAACGATCCACGAGGGGCAGCCCTTTCTCGTGGCCGTGGACGCGGTCAAGTTCGGGGGCGAGCTTCAGGAACGGCTGCGGGCCTTGCGGTCGATCCTGGCGGAGTCCGCTCGGATCCATTGTGTGACGGGCGCGGAGGGGAACCGGCCTGACGCGCTTCCAGAGCGCCGGGCCCTGGCCGCGGCCGCCGAG
>JBFWRA010000969.1:0-2846 GCA_050249155.1 Isosphaeraceae bacterium
AGCTTTCAAAGGCGGGTGACCGAGTTGATCGAGGGCCTGGGACCGGCGGAAGGCCGACTCCGGCCGGGCCCCTGGGAGGCGCGGCGTCGCGAGGCCCAGGGGAACGGTCTGGTGATCACCCCCCCCGCGCTCAAGGCGCTGCGGCGGTGGTCGCACCGCCTGGAGGTCGAGCCCCCGACTCCCTGACCAGGCGAGCCGGAGCGCGATGGAATCGAATCGAGAGTGCCGCCAGGCCCATCCCTCAGGCGGAGGTCGGTGAATGATTCTTCCATTGGGCGACGTTGACAAGACGCGGATCGTGCCGGTGGTCACGTACGCGCTCATCACCCTCAACGTCTTGACGTTCGCCGTCCAGAGCATGAGAGGGGAGGATTTCAACGCGGCGTACGCGATCGTTCCTTACGAGATCACACACCGGGTCGACCTGACCGAACCGGTCTTTCTCGAACTTCAGGGAACGGAAGATCCACGAGTTCCCGCGTTTCGACGCGTCTTCGAAGTTCCCCAGGCACCCGGCCCGGTTCCGATCTGGTTGACCCTGCTCACCTCGATGTTCATGCACGGGAGCTTTCTCCACCTCGCGGGGAACATGCTGTTTTTATGGATCTTTGGAGACAACGTCGAGGAGGTCCTGGGCCGCGTTCGTTACGTCCTGGTTTACCTGACCTGCGGATTGATCGGTTCGCTCTTCCAGATCGCCGCGGCCCCCAATTCCGTGATTCCCTGTCTCGGGGCGTCCGGGGCGATCGCGGGGGTCATGGGGATGTACGTGATCTGGTTTCCCCACAACCGAATCGTGGTGCTCGTGTTTCGATTCATCACCGAGTTGCCGGCCCTGGTCGTCATCGGGCTCTGGATCGCGTTGCAAGTTTGGGCGGGAGTGGGTTCGTTCGGAAGGGTGGGTGAGTCGGGTGGCGTGGCCTACCTCGCGCATGTCGGAGGAGCGGTCGCGGGGATCGCGGCGGCGTTCCTGTTTCTGAATCGAGCGCGTTACGACCGAATGCGCCGCGAGGCGGAACGCGGGTGGACCGACCGACGACCCGGGGCTCGATAAACCGGTCTGGCGAGGCTTCGGGTGGATCGGTTAGAGTTCAACCCTCGGCCCCAGGGCTCGTTCGCCCCGAGGGTTATGACTTGACCAATTCTCCCGCGAACCACCAACCGAGGTGCACCGTGGCGTATCGTCCCCGCAAGAAGAACCGACGCCAGGGCAAGTATTCCCGCTGCAAGCGTTGTGGAGGACAGGTCCGTCGCCACATCGCCCGCTGCAAGAAGTGCGGCGAAGGCCAGAAGTAACGATCGAGACGCGTTTTCCGCCGACCGATGGCGCTTTGAGTGGATGAATCGGGTCCCCATGCGTCCGTCGGAAAAGCCCCGGCGGTTCCGTTCCAGTCCAGGGCTTCAAGGGCTCGACCGAGGACGACCCGGGTCGCCCAGAGCGACCCGCGCGCCTCGCCTGGGACGGAGCATCCCGATCGTTTGAGGTTCTCCGAACCAGAGAATCAGTCGGCCGGACGGGGCCCCGCTCCGACGCCCGCGACCGACGCCCGGTTGACCACGGCGACCGTGAGGTCGGATTGGACCCGGATCTGGCAAGAAAGCCGGACGTCCGGTCCGAGATCGGGTTCGCGCTCCAGCCGGTTCTTTTCGAGTTCCTCCATCGGGCCTGGATCTCCGCTGACGATCCGCACTCGGCAGGTCGTGCAGCGCGCGTTTCCGCCACAACGGTGCAACACGTCGATTCCGGCGTCCTCAATCGCGAGGACCAGCTTGGTGCCCGAGGCCACTTCAAACGGCGGTTCCCCTTCCACGGTCACGGTCGGCATGCTCGGTCATCCTCTCGGGTTCTCGGCGTCAACGAACTGCGTGCAGGGTCGCGGACCTTCACAGTCGCGCCGACCCACCCCGCCCAGCTTAGCGTAAACTCTTCGACAAGGCATCACCCCTGGAGACGGGCAGGGTCTTGCAATGGCGCGGACCGTGTGCCATATTCCAGCCACTTCCCGAGCCCCTCGCCGCCGTGGCCACTCCCAACCGGTGTGCGCCGCGGACTCAACCTCGTCGATCGGAACGCCTCCGCGACCTCCAGGGGCCGGCGCCATTCCGAGGCTCGGGGTTCGGCGTTCCTCGGCTCGGGGCCGACTCGGGCTATCAACCTCGCGCTGCTCGCTTTGCCGACCCAGGGGACGCCGCTGATGAGCTGGCAGGCCGGTCTTTACATCCTCGCCGTGTTTCTCCCGTTGGCCGCGTTCCTCATCCAGTTCCTGGGTGTCAAACTCCTCGGTCGGCGGAACGCGTACGTCGCCACCGGAGCGATCGGCCTGGCGTTCGTCCTGAGCCTGATCGGTTTCGTGGACTACTTCCTCATCGAGGCCGAAGGGGTCTTCGCCCACCACGGCGCGTCGCACGCCACGGCGACGGAAGCGCACGCCGACGCGTCCCACGAGGGGGAACACGCCCCCGCCGCGACCGAGGCCCACCATGGTCCGGTCGCCTGGACCGCCTCGATGAACTGGGTCACCCTGGGCGAGGGGGTTGGCGTCGCCGGCCCGTTCACTCCCGGTCTGACGATCCCCCTGGAGATTTATATCGACAACCTCGGCGTCATCATGTTCCTGATGGTGACGTTCATCGCGACGTTGATCCATCTGTACTCGATGGGGTACATGAGCGACGACCCGCGCTACCCGCGATTCTTCACGTTCCTCTCACTGTTTTGCTTCTCGATGCTCGGCCTGGTCGCCTCGGCCAACCTCTTCATGGTGTTCATGTGCTGGGAACTGGTCGGGGTCTGCTCGTACCTCCTGATCGGCTTCTGGTACGAGGACAAGAAGAACTGCGACGCG
>JBFWRA010000970.1:0-2844 GCA_050249155.1 Isosphaeraceae bacterium
GATCAGGTCGTCCGTCTTGCCGGCATACTGAATGCCGAAGTCTTTCCGATTCAGCGCGAACTCGGCCTTCAAGGCGGCGGTTCCGTCCTGAACGGTGATCGTGGCCGGAAACGAGATCGACTTGGTGACGCCGTGCAGGGTCAAGTTCCCCGTCACGGTGTGCGAGGCTCCATTCACCCCCCCGGGCTTGATCTCCGTCGAGACGAACTGGCTCTTGGGGAACTTCGGGACGTCGAAGAAATCCGCGTTCTTGAGGTGTCCCGTCAAGCGATCGTTGTCCGACCAGGTCGAGTCCATGTCGATCTCGACCAGGATTCGGGAGAGCGTTCCGCCGTCCGCGGCCAGATCGGCGGAGCCGCTAAACGCCTTGAAACCCCCGGTGTGGCTGCCTGTGACCTTCGACCCTTCGAACTCGATCTTGGAGGTCGAGGGGGAAAACGCCAGCGCGCCGGGGGTCGGGGCGGGAGCCGGCTCGGCGGTCGCCACGGGCGCGGCCTCGGCGGACGGGGTGGGAGCGGGAGCGGACGCGTCGAGCGGCTTGGGTGGTTCGGCCGTGACCATGAACTTGTCGTCGGCGGGGTTCGAGCAGCCGACGATCGTCAGGCCAAAGCCCATGAAGAGGAGGACCGCGATCCAGTTGCGTGTCAGCGAGCGGAGCATCATGGAGGTTCCCAGAAGGCCGTGATCCCGGTCCGAACGTCCGGGCGCAATCGCTAGCCTAGCCGGGCGTCGCTCACCCGCCAAGCCACTCCCACCCCTTCCCCAGGACCGTTCCTTGGTTTCGGAATGAGCAATATTCCATTGCGTTGATGGGTGCCACGGGTTCGTCCGCGAACCCGTGCGCCCCGCAGGCCAACTTACCCATTTTGAAACCAGGAATGGTCCCGACCCTTTCCCGATGGGTCATGGTCTCCTCCGATCCGACCCGGTCGGGCGGAGGCACGGTTCCCTTTTGTCGCTTTTTCGCAACATTGACTTCCTTCGAAGTCGGGAACGCGGACTCCGTCTCCACGCCCTCCGGTTTGAGGTCTTCTCTCCTAAAATGTTATCTATTGTCAAGTTATGTCGACAACGACCCGCCGGGACGTCGCCTCGGAATGGGATCTCGAAAAAAACCTAAAGAAAACGATACGGAACATTCAAGTACCGCGAAACAAAGTCCGACCTAACCCATGTCAACCTGATCGGAGCTTTCAATTCAACCGTCACAGTCGTCACAGCCGATAGACCATAGGACCACCGAGGGAAAAGTCGGTTGAGGCACTGTACGGTTGGAAGGTTTTCGACCTGACGGGATCGGGTCGAGGGCTGAGCGCTTGAGTGGAGTGTTGGGGCGGTCGTGGCGGCCGGCCCCGAATCTCCCGGGAGGTTCCCGAACCTGGGTGTCCCGTCAAGCCTGGAGAGGGCGCGGGGACTCGGGCGAGTCGGTCGGGGGATGACAGGGCTGGCAGAGGAGGTCGGAGGATGGCCGTGGAACGTCGCGACATGTACGGAAAGCGGAAGCGACCACGGGGAGCCTGGCGGGCTCGGACCGGGGTCGTCGCCCTGCTGACCCTGGGGGCGGGCTCTGGCTGTACCCAGGCCCTGGTCCGTCCGGAAGGGGGACCCGGTCTCGTCTCGGCGCGACCCGGCGCGGATGCCGCGCTGGGACTGGGAGGCGACCCGGGTGTCATTCGGACCGGCATGTGGACCGCCGCCCTGCTCGGTGAGAAAGGCACGGCGCTGACCGAACCCGTCGGCCTGGACGCCTCGAACGAGACCGCCGTGAAGGTGGCGACGTCGACCGGGCTGTACGCCAACCGCGACGAATACCAACCGGAACGGTTTTACGCCGCGACGGTCTGGAACGGCTGGAAGGTGCCGGCCGTCAAACCCGAGAGCGCGCCCCGGGCGCTGGCGACCAAGCCGCGCGAGGTGACCTCCACCGACTCCAAGAGCCCGAACCGGGGCGTCGGCTCGTCCGCGTCGGGGGCTTCGAGCGCGAGCGACGCGCTGCTGGCGGCCAGTCGTGAGGCGAAGATCGCCCTACCCCGAACCTTGAAACCGGGGACCTCGGACGGCGACGAACGCTTGCTCGCCGCGTCCAGGGACACGAAGATCGCGCCTCCGCTCCGCAGGCAGTCGGTCCAGGGCGCTCCGCTCGACCCCGAAGGAGCCAGCGACGAGGTTTTGGAAGCGGCTCGACAGACCAAGATCGCTCCCCCGTTGCGACGGAACGCGCTGGCGGCGGCTCCCCCGCCGCCGGAGGTTCCCTCCCAGGAGGCCGCGCCGGAGTCCGCCACGTCCCCAGTCGAAATCAAGACGGTCGAGGTGAAGGCGACGGAACCCGAGGCCGCTCCCGACGCGTCAGCCATCGAAGGGCCCGCGACGGTCGAGGCCACGCCCGCCGAGGAGGCGATCGCGGCCCCGCCCGACGACCAGGCGAAGCCCGAAATCGTCGCGGATTCCGGCTCGAAAGAGGAGCTTCCCGAGCCCGAGCCGAAGCCCGAGCCCAAACCGGAACCCGCCGAGACGTCGAGGGTCGCCGTCACGAAGTCCAAGGACGAACTCACGGTCGTCGAGGGCCCCGTTTCGGGAGGCCCGCCGCTGGGGCCCGACCCCGAGCCGGAAACTCCGCTGGACCCGTTCGCCGAAGTGAAGCCGCTGGAACTGCCCCCGATCGCGTTCGACGAGCCGGTCGCGTCGCCGGACTCGGTCGACTCCCCAATCGCCAGCGGGCCGCCCATGGACGGCATGCCCACGCCCTTGGAAGCGCCAGCCGACGAGCCAGCCGCCCCGGTCGTCGTGGCGGAGGAAACGAAGGAGGAACCAGTCGCCGTCACCGAGGCGGAGGCGATTCCCAGC
>JBFWRA010000971.1:0-2836 GCA_050249155.1 Isosphaeraceae bacterium
CAGATGGCCTTCCCCGCGTTCCTGATCGAGCCGCTGTCCAACCTCACGGTCGTGGGCCTGGTTCTGGCGCTCTCGGAAATGACGGGCGTCGCCTGGGGCGCGCCGTTCCTGCTGGTCGGACTGGGAATGGCGCGCGACGCCTTTCAAACGTACTGGCTACGCGGCGCCGCGCCGAAGTTGCGGCACCTGATGCTCAGCCCACTGAAGGACCTCCTCTTGTTGCCGGTCTGGTTCGACGCGCTGTTTGATAAACGCATCCAATGGCGTGGCCATCGTTTCTTGATCGGAAAGTTCACTCGGCTTCGGCGGGCGAGAGTGCCCCGTTCCGTCAGGCGACGGGTCCGCAGGGTTCGTCGATTCCGCGCGGGCTGAACCTTTGGCATGAAATCGATCGGCGACGCTTGACCGATTGGCTCGCGGCCCGAATGATAGCTCGTCGTGGTCGGTCGCAACCGGCTTCTTCCCTGGAGAGGAGGCGTTTGATGGAACAAGGCGACGGTGGCCCCGCGGCTTCCGGCAACGTCCGTGAACCTGTCCGAAACCCCTCGATCCTCATCTCCTCGCGGATACCCCGCCCTTCAAGGACGGTGCCGCTCCTTCTGACGGCGCTGAGCCTTCTTCTCACCTCGTGCGGCCACTCGCCTAGTGGAGGCGCTCTGGCGCAGGTCAAGGCCACCGGCACGCTGCGTTACGGCGGCGACCGGGAAGGGGGAGGCCCCTATCTTTTCCCCGATCCCGACGACCCTCGCGAAGTGACCGGGTTTGAAGCCGATCTGATGCGATCGCTGGGCCGATCGATGGGCGTCAACGCGGAGTTCGCCCAGGGCCAGTGGGACAGGCTGCTTCAAAACCTCGATACCGAGCGCGTGGACCTGGTCTGCAACGGCTACGAATGGACCGAGAATCGCGCCCTGAACTATCTCGCGACCCGTCCCTATTACCTCCTCCGGCTCCAGTTGATGGCCCCCAAGGGCGGGCCGCTGCGCACCTGGAACGACGTCAAGACCGCGAAGCCTGGTGGCGGGCGCTGGAAGATCGGCGTGCTGGTCGCCTCCTCGGCCGACGCCTTCGCGGAGGAGGAGGGCGGAGACACCGTGGAGGTGATCCGGTTCGACGGGGCGACCGACGCGATGACCGCGACGGCCAACGGCCAGGTCGACGCGACCCTCCAGGACCGACCGGCGGCCGTTTTCTATCGGGACCGCTTCCCCAGCCTCGACCTCGCGGGGGATCCGGTCGGGCGGTTCTACTGCGTGCTTTACGTCCGTCGCGGCGACGCCCCGTTGCGCGACGCCCTCGACGACGGTCTGGCGGCGTTGACGGCCTCCGGGGAGCTCAAGGCGATCCTCGACCGCTATGGCATCTGGGACGACGCCCAGGAGGAACTGGCCACGCTGCCAACGGACCAGTTCCTGGTCTCGTCCGTCGCGCCCGTCCGAGGCTTCGGATTGATCGGCCGCTACGCGCCCCTCTTGTTCGACGCCTGCGTGGTGACGATCGTTCTCTCAGTCTGTTCCATGCCTCTGGCGATGTTGATCGGTTTGTTCGTGGCTCTGGGGCGGCTTTACGGACCATCGGCGATCAAGTGGGTTCTCTCGGCCTACGTCGAGGTCCTCCGCGGCACTCCGCTGATGCTCCAGCTTTACGTGTTGTTTTATGTGTTGAAGCTACCTCCCTGGGTGGCGGGAATCGCCGGCCTCGCGATCAACTACTCAGCCTATGAGGCGGAGATTTACCGGGCGGGACTTCAGGCGATCCCACACGGACAGATGGAAGCCGCCCTGGCCCTGGGGATGACCCGAGGTCTGGCCCTGCGAAGAGTGATCGTGCCGCAGGCCGTTCGGATCGTGATCCCTCCGGTCACGAACGACTTCATCGCGTTGTTCAAGGATACCTCGGTCTGCTCGGTCATCACGTTGGTGGAATTGACGAAGCAATACTCAATCCTCGCGAACTCGACGGGGGGCGTGATCGAGTTCGCCCTGGCGACGGCGTTGCTTTATATGGGAATGAGCCTGCCTTTATCGTGGTTCTCGCGGTGGTCCGAGGAAAAACTGGCCGATCTCGGCGCGAAAGGGGGTGACGGGGCATGAGCGCGATGATCGAAGCCACCGACGTCTGGAAGCGTCACGGTTCGCTCGAGGTGCTGAAGGGGGTCCACCTGAGCGTCGCTCGCGGCGAGGTCGCGGCGATCATCGGGCCCTCGGGCAGCGGGAAGAGTACTTTTCTGCGCTGCCTCAACGGCCTGGAACGATTCGACCGAGGGGTGGTCTCGTTGGGCGGCCTCTCGATCGACGCGGCGGGGCGCGCCGCGGAACGCGCGGTCACGATGCGACAGGTCCGTCAGCGTGTGGGCATGGTCTTTCAGAGCTTCAATCTATTCGCGCATCAATCCGTGCTTCAAAACGTGATCGAAGCGCCCGTGCATGTGCTTGGCCTTTCGGTCGCCGAGGCCGAGTCCAGGGCCAGGGCGTTGCTCGACCGGGTCGGGCTCGGATCGAAGCTCCACGCGATGCCCCGGCAACTTTCGGGGGGCCAGCAACAGCGGGTCGCCATCGCCAGGGCGCTGGCCATGAACCCCGAGGCGATCCTGTTCGACGAGCCCACCAGCGCGCTGGACCCGAGGATGACCGGAGAGGTCCTCGCCGTGATGACCGACCTGGCCCGAGACGGTCTGACGATGATCGTGGTAACCCACGCGATGCGGTTCGCCAGGCAGGTGGCCCACACGGTCCATGTCTTCGACGGTGGTGTCGTCGCCGAGTCGGGACCGCCCGCGCGGATCTTCGACGACCCTCGCCAGGAAGCGACTCGACTGCTGATCTCGGAGGCGGTC
>JBFWRA010000972.1:0-2835 GCA_050249155.1 Isosphaeraceae bacterium
TCGAGCCCCAGCACCTGGTCGTGGGTGTTCACGGAAAGCCTGAAGCCCGAGCGATTCGGCCAGGGTTGAATCTGGAGCTTCATGTGGGGGTATCGCAGGTTCCCCAGCCTGAGCGAGTAAATCGACCCCGACGTCGTCCGGTTTTTTGACGATCGCTCAAAAGGGGGTTGGTTCAGGAGTTCGACCGGAGAGATTCCTGAAGTCCATTCCAGTCGACGCCGCACCGCGGGGGGAGGCTCGCCCGTCGGGTACGCCTCGCGGAGATAGACCTCGACGGCCCTTCGCAGGGCGTCGAGATTGAGATTCTCAAGGTCCGCCCCGACGGTCGGTCCGTTCGGGTCCATGAAACACCTTATCGACCAGCACGGTCTGTTGGGGGGGTCGCCGACCAACCCCGAGCCTTGATCCCTCGCCCCGAAACCGAGCGCGACTTAAGAAGACACCCGATTTATCTTATCGCATGACGACGTCGCTGGCTATCGGGCGTCTCCCAAAGTCCCTGGGGCTTTTCCCCTTCAACCCACGGTCTCCATGAGGATCGTGAACGTCTCTGAAGCGCCATGTGGCAGGATCCGAAGTCCGCCGTCGATGCCTCGGGAGGCGAGGTTGATCGCGTCGGTCGTCTGGGTGTAGGGCTCGATCGAGATCACGCCTCCGGCCCCGGGAGGGGTATAGGCCACGAGTTCCCGGATCGCCCGGTCACAGGTCATCCGGAACTCCGCGCCCAGCGCCTCGTCCACCAGGCGACAAACGAGGTGATCGCCTTCATATTCCAGGTCGGTGAAGACGTCGTCGAGCTTCAACCCCTTCATCGACTTGCCTTCGCGGAAGTCCATCCGGCCGTCCACCCTGGCTCGTTCCCCAGTCGGGATGAAGCCTTCCAGCACCCAGACCTGTCGCGCGGGAAGGATGACCTTCGTCGGCCCAAGGTCAGCCCCCTGGGTGAACGGGCAGAAGAAATACGGGTGAATGCCGAAGCCGTAGGGGAGGTCGTCGGCCGTCGGGTTGGTGACGGTCACGGTCATCGTCACCCGGCGACCCGCCAACGCGTACTTGATCCGGATCGCCGCGTCCGTCGGCCAGAACGCGCGCATCTCCGGCGCGTTCATCCCGAGTTGGAACCGGCCCGTCAGCGAGGCCGAGCCCCCTTCGGTCGACTGCTCGACCACGTCCCAGGGCGCGCTCACGGCGAATCCGTGGATCGCGTGCGTCCCGGAATTGACGGGAAGTTGGTACGTCTTCCCCTGAAACGTGAATCGCGCCTGATTGATTCGGTTCGGGAACGGAAAGAGGACCGGCGTTCCATTTCGTCCCGGGCTCTTGGGGTCGTCTGGAAAATCGGGTGAGGCCGAGAGCACTGGCCCCACCTCGCCCGCCACCGGAAGCCTGAGGTCGAACAGGTTGAAGCCGTACGACGGGAGGATTGACGCCGAGGCCCCGGAGGTGTCGTCATGGAGAGTGAAGACGGTCCGGTCGCCGTGGGCCTTCGTGGTGATGCGGTGGGCCACTGAGGATTTCCTCCCAAGGGGAATCGGATCGTGACGGCGGCCCGAGGCTTGGCTCGATCCCAACGGACCCGACCGGACCCGACCCGTTCCCACGGGTCGAGGCCGGGTCGTTCCGCCGTCGGTTCCGCCTTATTCGATCGTGGGGGCGGCTGGATTGCAAACCTGTCGACTCCGCGTAAGATCGGTTTCTTACCTGGAAGACAACCGGAGCCTCCCATGCCGACCTTCTCCGCCTCGCTACTCAGTGACTTCGTGACCGCGATTTTTCAGGACTCCGGCGTGCCCGAGGCCGAGGCCAGGACCGTCGCGGTCAGCCTGGTCGGTTCCAACCTCCGGGGGCACGACTCGCACGGCGTGATGCGGGTTCCCCAGTACGTCGGATTCGTCAAGGACGGGATCTACAAGCCTGGTGTCGAACTGAAAGTCGAACAGGAGACCCCGGCGGTGGTCGTCTGCGACGGCCAGTGGGGTTTCGGTCAGGTGCAGTCCCACCGCCTGCTCGACCTGATCCTGCCGAAGGCCAGGGCGCTAGGGATCGCCGCGGGAGCGGCCCGCGACTGTGGGCACATCGGAAGACTCGGCGAGTACGCCGAACGTGCCGCCGACGACGGGCTCGTACTGATCGCCACGGTCAATAATTGCGGCGCGGGCCAGCGCGTCGCGCCGCCAGGGGGCGTCGAGCCACGACTGGGGACCAACCCGCTTTGCGCGGCCGTGCCCACCGGCGCCGAGCCCGTCCTGCTGGATTTCGGCACGAGCGTGGCCGCGGAAGGGAAGGTCCGGGTCTATCACATCAACAAGCGTCCCGTGCCCGAGGGCTGGCTTCTCGACGCCAAGGGAATCCCCACGACCGATCCCTCGGTCCTCTATCAAAGCCCGCTGGGCTCGATCCTGCCGATGGGCGGAGCGCAGGCGTACAAGGGATTCGGGCTGGCCCTGGTGCTCGACATGCTGGCGGGGGGTCTCACGGGGGGGTGCTCAAGCCATCCCGGAGCGCCGCCGGCCCGAGGGAACAACGTCCTCTTCCTGGCGATCGACCCGGAACGATTCGCCGGTCTCGACGCGCTGATCGGGCAATCGTCTCAACTCGTCGAATACGTCCGTGGCACGCCCAGGGCCGAGGGCGTCGAGTCGATCACCCTCCCCGGCGATCCCGCACGGAGAATCCTGGCGCAACGATCAAGCCAGGGGGTTCCGCTGGAGGACGCTCACTGGTCCACACTCGTGGAACTGGCCGAGGCGCTGGGCACGCCCGTACCCGGGACGGGTTGATCGGTGGTGAGCCGATCGTCGAGATCAGAACGCGCAACCCGAGAGAATTCGGACG
>JBFWRA010000973.1:0-2829 GCA_050249155.1 Isosphaeraceae bacterium
ATTCGCGGATTCCTGGAGGATCATCAGTTTACGCAAGAGCGCGACGACCTCGATCGCCTCGTCCCGCCCGGGGTTTGGCACGAGTTCCTGGCGAGCCTGGAGCCCTGGAGCGTCGGGTGGGACGATCGCCGTCGACGCGACGTCGGCGGTCTGGGAGGGCGCGGGCCGGGGGAACGCCCAGGGGGAACGCACCAGCGGCGGGGTGACCAGCTTGAGCAGCACCACGAGCCAGAGCGCGTGACGCGCCGCGGGGCCGAGTCTTCCGACCCGCGACACCAGGGCGGCGACGGCCGCCAGCGCTCCGGCCAAGAGCGACGTCTCCGCGATCCACCAGAGCATCGATCCGACCTCCGTCGCGATGGGGGAAGGGAATCATGCCGATCACTCGGCTCGGTCGGTCACGGAAGGACTCAGGCGCCCGGCCGTCGGGCGGCCTCGTCGATCAAGCGACGAAGCCTCGCGAGATCTTCGGCCGAGAAATGGTTTCCTTGGACCAGCGCCAGAACCAGGGGAACGGCCGATCCGTCGCAAAGCTCGTCGGCGGTGTCCTGGAGCCTGCGCTCTAGCAACTCGTCTCGACTGACCGTCGCCCGGAAGACGTGGGCCGTGCCCGTCGGCGCGGCCTCGCCGCGGGCGTAACCCTTGGCCAGCAGACGCTGAAGGAGGGTCGACACGGTCGTGTACGCCCAGTTTCGTCCGCGATCCCCCAGCACGCCCAGGACCTGCCGGACCGTCGCCGGCCCGTGCTCCCAGAGGGCCCGGAGCACCTCCCGCTCCGCCTCGCTCAAACCAGGACGCTCCGCCATGGGTCCATCGCTCCCTCACACCCCCTCGGGTCATTACTACGTGACGTAGTAGATGGTACTACGTCGTGTAGGAGGCGTCAAGGGGGGCGTTCGTCCGATTTTCGGGAGGGGGAACGCTCCGGGTCGGGCCGAATCTGGGTTCAGCGACGCCTGCCGTCCCAGAGCTTGACCGCGCCGTCGTGGCTGGCGGTGGCTAGCCATCGGGCGTTGGGGTCGAAGGCCAGCGCGTTGATTTTTTTGGCGTGACCGCGGAGGGCGAGCAGCTCCTGGCCGGTCTCCATGTCCCAGAGTCTGGCCACGCGGGCGGTCCCGCCGGCGGCGATCCGAGTCCCGTCCGGGCTGAACGCCAGGCACCTCAGTTCCTTGCCGTCGCTGCGGAGCCTTCGCTTCGCGGCGCCTGTCCTGGCATCGAAGATCACGACGCTGCCCTCCTCGTCGGCCGCGGCGATCAGGGAGTCGTCCGGGGAGAAGGCCACCGCGGCGACTTGTTCGCGGTTCGCGATCCGCAAGGGAACTCTTGGGCCGGCGAGGTTCCAAACTTTCAGGAACTTGTCGTTGGCGGCGGAGACCAGGGTCCTACCGTCGTGGGAGAAGGCCAGGCCGCGGATCCTCCCGTCGTGCGCGGGGAAGGTGTCGATCGGCTGGCCGGTCCTGGCGTTCCAGAGTCGGATCTGACGATCCGAGCCGGCGGTGGCGACGGTCTGACCGTCGGGGCTGATCGCGACGGCTCGGACGTGGTTGGTGTGCCCCTTGAGGACGTGTCGGGGCTGGAGTGTGGCCAGGTCGTAGACGATGGCGGTCCGGTCGAAGCTTCCGGTGACGAGGGTCTGGCCGCTGGGGTCGATGGCCAGGGAAGTGACGAGGTTGGAATGCTCGCGGAGGACGCCTCTCGGTTCTCCGGTGGCGACGTCCCAGAGTCGGGTGACCCAGTCGTCGCCCGCGGAGATGAGGGTCTGGCCGTCGGGGGTGAATCCGATCGCCCAGACTTCCTTGGGGTGGCCGGCGGGGGACGGGTGCCGGGGCGGGTCGAGGTGCCAGAGCCTGACGCGATGATCTCCACAGCCGAGGATCAGGGTCCGGCCGTCGGGCGTGAAGGCCAGCGAGCGCGCGTCGACGGGGGGGCCTGGCATCGTGGCGCGCTCCTCCCAGGGGTCGAGCCGCCAGAGCGTGACGGGGAGCCCCGCTCTGCCGCCAGTGGCGAGGGTCTGGCCGTCGGGCGACAGCGCGCAGACGGCCCAGAAGTCGAGCCTTGGGGGAACGCGGACGCGCGTTCGCTCGCCGGCGTCCACGCGGGTCAGGGCGACGATACCATCCGGGTCCCCCTCGACGAGGGTCTGGCCGTCGGGGGTGAAGGCGAGGAAGGCGGAGCCCAGCGAGGGTGTGTCGAGGGTTCGGGTGATTCGCCCGGTTGCCGAATCGACGAGGAAGGTGCGGCCTCTCCCGTCGGTGAGGGCGAGGCGACGGCCGTCGGGGGAGAAGACGGGGGCCTGGCCCACCCTGTCGAGCCTGGTGCGCCACAGGGCGCGGCTCTTCTGGACGTCGATCAGCGCGAGGACCGGCTTGGTTCCGGCTCCGATCACGGCGAGGCGCTGGCCGTCTGGCGAGGCGACGACGTTTCGGACGCCGGCGAGGTCGGTGGTTCGGGTCTGGAGCCCTCGGGTCTCGGGATTCCAGAGTCGAAGCCCCGAGCGTCCCGGAGACGGAGCGTTCTCCGCGAGGAAGAGCCGGAGTGGTCCCTCGCCGGGGAGGAATCCCGCGGTCGCGGGCACGCCGAGGTTCTCCAGACGAGCGAGTTCGGGGCCCCCTTCTCTGGCGAGAAGCCGCGCGAGTCCCTCGTTCCTTCGGTTCTTGCCGGTGATGAGCAGGGACTTGCCGTCGGGAGAGAACGCGAGGCCGGTCGGCTCCGAACCCAACTGGTCCAGCGTGGTGAACGCATGGGGGTCGGTCAGGTCCCAGAGAATGACCACTCCGTCCGCGTCGCCGGAGGCGAGGGCCTTGCCGTCGGGGGACACGGCGAGATGGC
>JBFWRA010000974.1:0-2820 GCA_050249155.1 Isosphaeraceae bacterium
GGCCGACACGGTCCTCAGCGAGTTTCTCTGACGCCTGACTCGTCAGACCGTCACGATTTCCGCAATTGATCCGACCGGGCCGCGAGCTTGATGACGGCCGTTTGGAAGAGCCCGCGGGCGTTGGCGCTGGCGGTTCGGTAGGCGTCCTGGAAACCCTCGGCCTGGCTCCAGGCGACGACCTCCATGATCCGCTTGGTCATCAGGCCGATCATCTCGTCGATCGTGGGAGCGCTCGGCTGGATCGGCTCGGCGAGCGCGGCCCGCCTGGCGTCGGGGACCTCGACCGTTTCCCAGGGGGGGGCGACCCTGGCGACGGCCGGAAGGCCCTCGGTCACCGGCGGAAGCGGGTCCTTCGTGTCGTCCCAGGGGGCGGCGTCCGCCTCCCGGCCTCCCCTGTCGCGGGGGTCTTCCCGATCGGCCTCGGCCGGCCCCTTGGGCAAGCGCTCGTGAGGGTCCTTGGGAAGACCCGCCGAGGTATAGAGCTTCCCGTCGGCGCCGATCCGGCCCGGGTTGTTGGGAATCTGGTTTCCGTCGATGAGTTGGCGGCGGATCTTGGCCACGAGTTCCCGACTGACCGCGAGTTCCTCGGCCATCCGGCGATCCGACCAGTCGTGATGAAGTTTCAGCTTCACCTCGACCGCCCTGCGACGCTCGGCGCGGGTCAGTGGCAACCCGTGGAACAGGTTGACGCTCGCCACGAAGTCGAGCGCGTCGTTGAACGATCCCTGGCGGATTTCCGCGGGGATCGTCTTCTTGCCGCTCATCACCGCCGCGGCGTGGCGATGAAACCCGTCGGCCAGTAAGAGTTGACCGTCGACGTCGTAAACCGTGATCGGTGGGAGCCGCTGCCACGAATCCGCGTAGCGCTCGACCGTGAAGTCGTCCAGTCGGTCGCGCAGGTTCAGGTTCGGGTCGAGGATCAGGTCATCCAGCGGAAGTTCGAGAATCTCCACGACGCACTCCCTGGTTACCGACACCCTGAGGCCGTCCGTGGACCCAGGGGGAAGACGACACGGGATTGAAAAGACCCTCGGTTCCACCTCACGCCTTGTCGGCCTATCATCGGCAGGAGCCACCTCCCGCTTCGGTCGGATTTCCAGTCGGTCGGGTGGCGGGGTGTCGGGAGAAGACGTCATGCGGGTTGTGTTGACGGGGGCGAGCGGGCAGCTTGGTTCGTACGTCGCGGGAAGGCTGATCGCGGCGGGTCACGAGGTCTGGGCCTGGAGCGGAGGCGCGACCGGAGAGAGAGCCGGCGTTCCATTGCGACCGGTCGACCTCACCGACGCCGGCGCCGTCGAGCGGGCGCTGCGGGAGGCCGACCCCGCCGTGGTGATTCACGCCGCCGCGTTGAGCACCGCCGAAGGGGTCCGTCGCGACCCCGAGCGCGCCTGGAAAGTCAACGTCGAGGCCACGGCGCGGCTCGCCGACTGGTGCGCTCGAAAGGGGCGGAAACTGATTCACACCTCGACCGACCTCGTGTTCAACGGCCTCGGTTCGTTCCGTCAGGAGGACGACCCCGCGGAGCCGATCCTGGCGTACGGCCGCTCGAAGCGTGAGGCGGAGCCCGCGGTGCTCTCATCCCCGGGAGGCCTGGTCGCCCGGATGAGCCTGATGTTCGGCCCTTCCCGAGCGGGTCGACCGACTTATCTCGACCAGACCGCCGAGGCGCTCCGACGAGGGGAGCCCCAGACCTTTTTCGAGGACGAGTACCGGACTCCCCTCGATTTCGACACCGCGGCCGAGGCGCTGACCCGCCTGGCCGCCTCGGAGGCGGCCGGACTCCTCCACATCGCCGGTTCCGAACGCATGAGTCGCTTCGAGCTGGTCCGACGGTTCGCGACCACGATGGGCCTGGACCCTCGTCTGGTTGGAGCCAATCGCCAGCGCGACGTGACCTTTCCCGAACCACGCCCCGCCGACGTCTCGCTCGACACCACGCGACTGGCCGCGCTCCTGCCCGACCTCGAACGCCCCTCAGTCGAATCCGCGATCCGGTCCCTTTGGGGACTCGATTGAAACCGGCGAGGATCTCCCCAAGTATCATCGGGCGGGACCGCGAGGTCGGGGCTCCGGACGGGGTCATGGCGATCGGCGAGGATTTTGACCAGAGGAATCGCATATGCGTCGCAAGGGACGATGGACGTGGGGCTGGCTCGCCGGGCTGGCGGCGATCGGTTCGGTCGCGGGGGCGGGGGAGTCTCCGACGCCCACCTACCACGGGGAGGTCGCCCGAATCCTCCAAAAACATTGCCAGGACTGCCACCGTCCCGGAGAAGTCGCGCCGTTCTCTTTACTCAATTATGAACATGCGAAGAAGCGAGCGTCCGACCTGGTGACGGTCACCGAGTCCAGGTCGATGCCTCCCTGGCCGGCCTCGACCGAGGAAGGGGGCCCGTTCCGCGACACCCGAATGATGTCCGCCGCCGAGGTCGCGACGATCGCCGACTGGGTCGAGGCGGGTTGTCCCGAGGGGAATCCGGCCGACGCCCCGGAACCTCGGGTGTTCGTCTCGGAATGGCCGCTGGGCGAGCCGGACCTGGTCCTCACGATGCCGGAGCCTTACACCGTCCGCGCGGAGGGGCGCGACGAACATCGGGTGTTCGTGATCCCAACGGGCTTGACCGAGGGGAAGTGGATCGCCGCGATCGACTTCAAGCCGGGAAGCCCCAAGGTGGTTCACCACGTTCTTTGCGCGTTTGATACGCTGGGCAGGGCGCGACGGCTCGACGACGCGGACCCGAAGGCGGGATACGCGGTCTTCAGCGGGTTCAACATCGTCCCGACCGGAAGTCTCGGTGGCTGGGCCCCTGGCAAACGCCC
>JBFWRA010000975.1:0-2820 GCA_050249155.1 Isosphaeraceae bacterium
AAATCGCCGACGACGCTGACTCGCATCGCGTTGGGGGCCCAAACGGCGAAGTGAACTCCCTGAACCCCCTCGTGCGTGCGCAGGTGAGCGCCGAGCCGCTCGAAATTCCGGTAGTGCGTCCCCTCACCGAGCAGGTGGAGGTCGAAGTCCGTCAGGACCGGACCGAACCGATAGGGGTCCTCGATCCGCCAGACGTGGCCTTCGAAATCCTCGATTTCGAGTTGGTAGGGGAACGGCTGGTCCCGATCTTCGAAGATCCGTTCGAAGAGACCGTCGTCATGAACACGCTCCATGGGCACGACGGTTCCAGGTTCCCCGTCGCGCAGGTCGATCACGCGGACGTTCCGGGCGTTGGGCAGAAAGCTCCGGATCACCAGGGCCGAACCGGATTGGGCGCGTCCTCCCACGACGGCCGAATCAATTCGTTGCGGGCCAAGGACGCCGAACGGATTCCAGTGGTTCGCGTGGAGCAGAAGGTCCAGATCCTCCGGAGGCAGCGAGGAACGGGTTCGGCTGGTGGTGCTCGACATGATCGAAGGCTCTCAGTTGAAATCGCGCGCCAATCCGGCCCACAATTCTCAGTCACGAGAAGGAGCGAGTCGCGTTCCTGAGGATCGAGGAGTGGTCGCGGTCGCGTGGGCTCGGAACAGGACCAATCCACCCTGAATCGGTCGAGAACGTGCGCCGTCCCTGACGACGGGAGGTCCGCGTCCCCACGTTACAGACGGGAACTCAAGGCCGCAACCGCGATGCGATCGGCTTGGGTTTCGGAAAGGAGCGGGCGCGGCCCTGGAAACTCGGAGGGCCCAGCGGTGTTCGCTACCCAGTGCCTTCGGTTAAGATGACGTGTGGCCAGGCGAAGCGGCGTGGCGAAGACCCGCGGTCCGCCGGCGCCTCGCCAGATGCTGGGAGGTCGGGGTTCAAGGCATGGGCACGGTCCTGCTCGTTGATGACAGCCCGGGAGATCGGGCTCTGTTCCGAACGATCCTCGCGCGCGCTGGCTTCAACGTGGTCGAGGCGGTTCGGGGCGATCAGGCGCTCTCGATCGCCAGGAGCGCGCGCCCCGAAGCGATCGTGCTCGACGTCAACCTGCCGGATACGGACGGACACGCGGTTTGCCAGGCGCTGAAGGTCGATCGCGAGTTACGCGGAATTCCGGTGCTCATGCTGACGGTCCGCGACAACGACGACGACGTGCTCACCGGCCTGGAAGCCGGTGCCGACGACTACGTCGCGAAGGATGCCGCGTCTTCGATCGTTCTCGCGAGGCTGCGACGACTGATCCAGCTTCGCCAACTGACCTCGGTCGCGGTCCTGAACGAACACCTTGTCCAGGTTGGCCGGCTACTCGCCGGCATCGTCCACGAGATCCGGGGCCCGCTCTCCGTGATTCGCGGCAGCGCCGAGCTGATGAAGATGCAGATCGGCCCGGGTGATCCCCAGGAACAATGGATCGATCCCATCCTCCGAAGCGCGCAACTGCTTCAGGTACGCCTCGAACATCTGATGGCGACCGTTCGCAGCGGTCCCGCGATTCTCGAACTCGTGGAGCCCTCTCCACTTGTGCGTGAATCCACCGAAATGTTCTTGAAGGGGATCGACCCGCGCGGCCACCTGTTGCAGATCCAGACCGAGTGCGAGGAACCTTTGCCCTATGTTCGCCTTGACGCCGGCCGCCTGATCCAGGTGTTGCTGGCGCTTCTTGGCAACGCCCAGGAGGCGATCGCTGGTTTGAATCGTGACGGAGTCGTCCTCGTCAAGGTCGGCAAGGCCATGGACCGGGGACGCCAGTGGGTGACCGTGTCCGTGACCGACGATGGACCGGGCATCCCCGAAGAGATTCTCGGCAGGGTCTTCGAACCCTTCTTCACCACGAAAGAGGGAGGAAGTGGTTACGGACTTTATCTCGCCTCCGAGATCGTCAAGGAACAAGGTGGGATGCTGACGGTCTCCAACGCCAGGCCACTGGGCGCGTGTTTCACGCTCTGGCTTCCGACCGAACCTTCGCCGGCCTCACAGAACGGTTGAAATCGTGGAGGGCCCGTGGTCCGGCCATGAAATCCCCACGAACCGAAGGACCATGGCCCGAGACGTTCGCCGTGGGACTCTTCTTCCTCACCCTCGCGGCGCTCGCGTTCGGGTTCGCCGATTCGAGCCTGGCCTTCGCCGTGCTTTTGGGTTCAGGCGTGACCTGGGGCCTCGCGCTGTTGGTCCGCTGGTGGCGGGAGCGTCGGCGCTGGATCTCGCCGACGACTCGGCTGGCCGAGCAAGTCACGGCGTTGGCCATGGATCCGCGTTGGGGGGTCGAGTTCGAGGCGAACCCTCAGCTCGGACCACTGATTCGAGCCGACGAACTGCTCGCGAGCCAGGCGAGAATCGCGACCGAGAACCATGAGAAGATCTCCAGGAATCCCACCGATAGCTCGCTGACCGGTCCCGGTCCCGACACGCCGATGACGCGCAGCGGGCTGTACGAGGCGCCGTCAGGGGTCTACTCCCTACCCGGAAAACCCAGTCCTTCCACGGAATGGACCATGACGGACATGGTCAACCGCCTGGACCCGAACGACTTTCGCTGGATCGAGTCCAGTCCCCGGGAGCAAGCGTTCCTGGGCTGGTCGTTGCGAGATCTCCGTACCATGCCGTTTCTCGACGTCGTCCACGAGGACGACCGGACCCGGGTCCAAAGCCAGTTTCACACCGCCCTGGAGAAGGGGGAAGTCCACGGACTGGTCTTTCGCGTGAGGACACGCGGAGGCAAGGTCCGAGCCGTCAGTATCGAGGTCGCCACACGTTACGCCTCCGACGTTCGCATTAGCC
>JBFWRA010000976.1:0-2819 GCA_050249155.1 Isosphaeraceae bacterium
ACCCCGCCGGCGATGACCGGGACGCCGGGGTAGGCTTCCCGGGAGCGTTGACAATACGGCAACGTCGCGCGGTCGGGGCGAAGGCCGATCCGTCCCCCGGGGCTGTAAGCGTCGTCGTTGCGCACCTTCTTGTTGGCGGTGTAGTGGTTGATGAGGCTGTCCATGTTGCCCGCGCTGACGGCGAAGAACAGCCTGGGACGGCCGAACGTCCGCCAGGGGTCCGCGCTCCGCCAGTCCGGCTGGCTCAAAATGGCGACGCGGTAACCCGCCGCTTCGAGGACCCGGCCGAGAATGCCCGAGGCGAACGCCGGGTGGTCGACGTAGGCGTCTCCGGTGACGAAGACGACGTCGACCTGGTCCCAGCCTCGACGGTCCATCTCGGCGCGGGTGGCGACCAGGGGAGGCAAGGCGATCGGGACCAGGGGAAGTACCGGGAGCGAGGTGGGGGCCTCGTTTGGTCCCGCCGACGGCTGGCACGGGGTTCTCGGTTCGTGGACCGGGTTCATCGCGGCGGAGGTCCTGGGGCGAAAGGCGTTTCATTCCAGCGATCGGGGCTGGCTCGTCACGTCGACCTTGGAATTGTACCAAAACCGGCGCGACCCCGCCGGAATCGCGGGTCAAGGCCCGCGACGGAACCAGCGCGCCGCGAGTCCCGGAACGGCCCAAACGGCGGCCATCTGGGTCGCGAGCCGAGGATCGGCGAGGACCGTGCCCAGGATGCGGGGGGAGAGGGTGATCGCCCTGGCGAGGCAGCGTCGCGCGAGGGCTCCATCGCCGGCCTTGAGCCCCTGGTGGGCCCGGTTGAGATACGCCCGGGCCAGCCTCGGCGACGCGACCTGGAGCAAGTCGAGGTTCGTCAGCGCGCGCGCCGTCGCGTTCAGGACGCGCTCGGTCTCCTCCAGGTCGACCGTTCCGGTCTTGAACGTGTGGGTCTCGCTGGCGGGATGCCAACGGACGGCGACGGTCGGCGTTCCCAGCCAGGCGACCGACCAGGTCGCGGAAAGGCGGAGCCAGAATTCCCAATCCACGACGTAGCGGTAAGTTGGGTCGAAGCCCCCGAGCGCCGCGTGGGCCTCGGCTCGAATCGTCACGGCGGAGCAGCGGAGCGGGTTGCTCGCCGCCAGGTCCTTGACGGCCTCGCCAGGCGCGAAGCGCAGGTCGAGTCGACCAAGACCACCACGATCCACGATGGACTCGGAGACGGGCCGTCCCTGGGCGTCGATCACGACCGAGGCGCTGGCCACCATTCCGAGCGCGGGGTCGGACCGGAACGTCTCGACGTGCGCGGCGAGGTGGCCAGGCGAGAGCACGTCGTCCTGGTGGACGATCGCCACCAGCGGGGTCGCGCTTCGCTCGACGCAGCGGTTCCAGTTGCCTGCCAGCCCGAGCCGTTGGGAGTTCACCTCGACCCTCGCGGCGCGGCCGGCGATGGTTTCGACGGTCTCGACGGTCGAGTCGGTCGACTGGTCGTCGCAAACCAGGAGGTCGAAGGCGACCCCTTTTTGTGAGAGGATGCTTCGAAGGGTCTCGGGAAGGTGGCTCGCACCTTGATAGGTGGGGATCGCGACCGTCAGGAGGGGCGTTTCGGACATGACGTCGTGGGGTTCGCTCTCGCGGACCCATTCTCGCCTACGATGGGGGTCGAGTCGGGTCGATCGAGGGATCTTCGGAGAGGCGCTGGAGGGTTTCCCAGGTGTAGAGACCGGAACCGTGACCGTCGCTCCAGACCAGGCGAACCGCGTAGTTGCCGATCCCCTCCATACCTTCGAGCCTGATCTCGCTCGGGATGGTCGCGGGGTCGAGGATGCGCTCGCCCGTCCATTCGTTCCGGCACGAGGCGCAGGGACACTCCCCGCGCAGGAATCGGTAGGGGAGTTTCCGCGCGGGGGTGCCTTCCCACGTCAATTCCAGCACTTGCTCTGACTGGAGGGCGCGAAGATTGGTCGGCGGTTGGCTCATGGTATTGGCGTCGAGGCGATGGGCGGCGATTCAGGTCATTCAACTCTGGGAGAGAGGCCGATGGGACGTTTCCTGGTGCGCGCGTCGAGTGTGAACGAGGTTCGCCGGGCGTTGGGCCGCGCTCCGGGGGGGGCTCGGGTAATTGGACGCTATGATCGTGATTCCATCGAGTGCGAACATACGATGGACGCCCACAGCCTTTCAAGACACTGGCCCGTCATCGTGAGCCGGATCGAGGGCGCGGGGCTACAGGTCCTTCCGCTTCCTCGCGTCTTTCCCGAGGACGATCCCGGTGTCCGTTCCACCGACACGGATTCCTGACGAGGAGGATTTTCCTCGGTGAGAGCGGCCCGGATCAACCGAAGATTCCGGTGATTGGCTCCCCAGTGGCGATCCGCAGGGGCCGGTCCAGCGTGTCGCGGAATTCGGTGGCGGGGTCGAGCCCCAGGGCCCAGTACATGGTCGCGGCGACGTCGTCGGGCGTGACCGGGTCGGTCGCTGGATACGCGCCGATGCGGTCGCTGGACCCGTGGACGGCACCCGGGGTCACGCCGCCTCCCGCCATGAGCACGGTATAGCACTGCGGCCAGTGATCCCGGCCGTCCTTGCCGAACTTCGCCGTGTTGGTGATTCGAGGGGACCGGCCGAACTCGCCCATCCAGACGACGAGTGTCTCGTCGAGCAGGCCGCGCTGGTCCAGTTCGCGGATCAGGGTGGGAACGGCGTGATCCGTGTTGGGGCAAAGGCGATCGCGAAGCTGGTTGAAGTTGTCGCCGTGGGTGTCCCAGCCACCGCTGCCCTTGCCGCCGATGCTCTGGGAGTAATAGACCGTCACGAACCGGACCCCGGCCTCGACGAGT
>JBFWRA010000977.1:0-2818 GCA_050249155.1 Isosphaeraceae bacterium
ACCTCGCCCGCTTCGAGTTCCGCGATAAACTGGCGAATCCCGTCATTGTAAGGCTGGATTCTGGCGGCGCGTCGGAGGACCTCGATCGCCTTGTCGCGTTGGTTGAGGTGGAGCAAGCATCGGGCGAGGCCGGCCAGAGCGCCGATGTGGTAGGGATTTCGGTCGATGGCCTTGCGACAATCCTCCGCGCTGGAGTCGAATCGACCGAGGTGATACTCGACGATGGCGCGTTGGTTGTACGCCTCGGCGAAGTGCGGAGCGCGCTCGATGAGACGACCTGTGACGAAGAGCGCGTCCTTGTAACGGTGTCGCGCGATGAGAAGACTCGCCTGCTCGAGCATGGCGTTGTTCTCGGAGGTATCCGCGCGGAACCAGATGGCCCAGAGACCGTTCTCGGCCAGACTCCTTACCGTGGGATCAGGATCGCGAAGCGCTCTGGCGACCGTCGCGTTGGTCTGAAACGAGCCGACGAGGCCTAGCGCGAGAATCGCCGCGCGTCGTGTTTGGGAATCGGGGGATCGGGCGAGTCGTGTCAGCGTGCCTTCGAGGTAGCGCGCGGTGACCCGGGTTCGAAATACGTCGACGTCTTGGTCCCGCAGAAAGGACTCGTAATACGAAACCAAAAGTGGCGCGGTGCGAGGCTCCGGCATGCCAGAAACTCCAGAAAGGCGGGAGGAGTCCGCGGCGTGGGCCGCTGCGAGGACCGGTGGGACGAGAGCAGGGACGGCGGTCAGTGTCAGAGTCAGGATCAGGGCGGGGCTTGACAGCCGGGGGCGTGGGGTGAAAGTGGCTTGAGACGGACGGTCTTCCATCGATTCCACGGCTCGAAGAGACGGACGGGAGAAACCGGTGAGAGAGTCCGGATGAGTGATCATGGCGTGTCCCCTCCTCTGGGCGGATGGCGTCGCTGAAGGGACGAACTTCGCGCCCGTTTGGCGATCGTGGGTGCGACCGACGCCCGAAGTTTATCAGCCGGGGGTCCAACGATCCACGAGGAACCGCTCGTCCGCGGGACGTGCGAGGTCATGGCCATGGGCCAGGATCACAGCGTCGTGATCGAAGCGACCTCCGCGCGAGGCAGTTCGTGGGTGGCGCCGTCGGTCGATCGAAGTGTCACGCCCTCGAAGAGATCGATCCGTGTGACTCTTCCGCGCAGAACCCCCGTCCGAGTGACGACGCGGGCGTCGCGGCCGGTATGCTCGCTCAGGTCGCTCCATGCCAGGCGGAGAGGCTCAGGCCCGACCGCCTTCGCCTGACGGTACAAGGCGTCGAGTCGCTGGATCAACGAGGCCGCCAGGTCGGACCGATCGACGCGTTCTCCCTGGAGGATCCGCATCGAGGTCACGGATCCCGTCAGTTCTGGAGGAAAGTCATCGTGATCGAGATTCACGTTGAGTCCGATCCCGATGACCGCCGCCGCGCCGCGCTCCACGAGGACGCCCGAGAGCTTTTTTCCGTCGACGCGAACGTCGTTCGGCCATTTGATTCGGGCGTCAGCCCCGGTTCGTTCCCTGACGAGTTCGGCGACCGCCACCGCTCCCAGGGCGGTCAGCCACGAGGGATCGGCCAGCGAGCCTTCGGGGAAGATCAGGACGGACATGAGGATCGACGTGCGCGCGGGAGCGATCCAGCTACGCCCTCGGCGTCCTCGGCCGGCGGTCTGTTCCTCCGCGAGCACAACCAGCCCCTCGTTGGTTAGGGAATTCGACGCCAGGGCGGCGTGGTCGTTGGTGCTCACCACCCGATTCCAGACGGCGACCCGCCGTCCGATGAAGCAATCGCCAAGCTGCTCCTCGATCTGGTCGGGGCAGAGCCGTTCCGAGGGCCCGCGGTAGGCGACCCCCAGCCGAGGATGACGCTCCAGGGTGAACCCGAACGCTTGAAGTTCGTCGAGATCCCGATGCGGATCGTTCGAGAAGGTCGTGAGCGTCTCGAAGGGAACGTGGGTTCCGCTCGCCTCGCGTAATCGACGCAACAAGGTCGCGTTCATGCGGGAGTCGACCGATCGAAATCGAGGCCCACGTCCAGCGCGGGGGCCGAATGGGTCAGCGCGCCGACACTGATCCGATCCACTCCCGTTTCGGCCAGGGAGGCCACGGTCTCCAGCGTGACCCCTCCCGAGGCTTCGAGCAGGACGTGGGGAGCCTTCGCGTCGCGACGCCTGACGGCCTCCGCCAGTCGCTCGGGCCCGAGGTTGTCGACCAGGATGACGTCGGGCCCGCTCCCCAGTGCGCGGTCGAACTGCTCCAGCGTGTCGACCTCCACCACGATCAACGTGCCCTGGGCGATTCCCGCCCTCGCGGACTGGATCGCGTCGCCGATCGGATCGTTTCGTCCGAGCGAGGCGAGCCAGGCCAGGTGGTTGTCCTTGATCATCACCGCGTCGAAGAGTCCGAATCGGTGATTTCGGCCGCCGCCGCAACGCACCGCGTACTTCTCGAGGGCTCGCCAACCTGGCGTGGTTTTTCTCGTGTCGAGGATCACGGAACGCGTCCCCTTCACTGCCTCGACGAAACGGTGAGTGAGCGTGGCGATCCCACTGAGCCTTTGCAGGAAATTCAAGGCGGTGCGTTCGAAGGCGAGCAAAGGCCGCATCGCTCCTGAGATTTCGGCGATCGTCGCGCCTGGGCGGACACGGTCACCGTCGGAGACGCGCGGCTCAAATCCGTCGGAGACACCGAAGCGCGTGGCGACGATCCTCAACACCGGGAGCCCGGCGACGACCCCGCCGCTCCTGGCGACGAACCGCGCGCGCCCCTTCCCATCTCCAGGGATCAACAGTCCGCTCGTCAGGTCCCCGGGATGGGCGGCCAGATCG
>JBFWRA010000978.1:0-2818 GCA_050249155.1 Isosphaeraceae bacterium
TTCTCGAAGCCGATGCCGAACTCCTCGTCCATCAGGTAGTTCGGGAAGGTCGCCTTCTTTTCCTTGAGAAACGCGAGGGCTTCCTCAAGCGCCTTGGGATCGCTAATGTCATCCAGCGAGAGCGAGGCGACGGCCAAGCCCTTCTTGGCGTACTTGTGGTGCATCTCGACCAGGTGGGGGAAGTTCTCCTTGCAGGGGCCGCAGTTGGTCGCCCAGGCGTCGACCAGTGTGTAGCGGGCCTTGGTGGGATTGGCGGCGAGCCGGGCGCGGAAGGCCTCCCAGTTCACGCGGGTCAGCGTCACCGCGCCCGTGGAGGCACCTCCCCTGGCGGGGGCGTCGTCCGCCGAGGCGGGTGCCGACAGGAGGACCAGGACTGGGGCGATGGCGAACGTCGTTGCGAGTCGGGCGAATCGGGACGTCATCAGGGCCTCCCTCGGACTTCTCAAAAGGAATCGGAATAGACCGGCGAGAACTTCCCCAGTTCCCGGGGTCCGGGTGCCCGGGTCGAAGCGAAGCGTGACCCGGAATCAGCTTGGCGATCGAAGAAGGCGACGCGTTCCGAAGCGCTTCGGGATGATTCGTCGCCAACTTGAAGATCTGAGGCGATCGCGGGTCACGCTTCAATTTGACCCGGGCACCCCTTTGATCGCAAGTTTTGGAGATCGTTCCCAGCCTGTTCCCACGGAAAACTTCAGCGGATTTCAACAAAGGGGGCCGCCCGCCGCCGATGGTTCAGATCGACGGCGGGCGGCGAGTGGCTCGACGAATCAAGCGTGACGGTCGGGCCGGACGTGGTCGTTGGCCCGCTTATCGCTTGTCGTAGGAGATGCCGCAGCCGATCTGACGGGTCTCGGTGACGGCGATTTCCTTGCCTTCCAGAAGCGCGTTGACGGCGTCCTGGACGTAGTGCTTGTTGGCCTTGGTCTCGTCCATCGGGGCGTCGTCAAACGCGCCCTGGTAGCGGATGGTGCGGGTCTTGTCCAGCACGAAGAACTGCGGGGTGTTGGTGGCGTTGTAGGCCCGGCCCACGTCCTGGCTGTCGTCGAAGCCATAGGCGAAGTTGAACTTCTTCGTCTTGGTCTGCTCCTTGATCGCCGTGAGGTCGTCCTGGCTGCGGGTGCCACGACCCGAGACGGCGATGCCCACCAACCGGACGCTCTTGCCACTGTTCGTGTCGACGAAGTCGATGAGGCGGTCTTCGATCGCGGTCACGTAGGGGCAGTGCTTGGCCAGGAAGACGACGACGACCACGTCCTCCTTCAGGTCGGCCAGGCTCAGGCTGGTCGTGCCGCCCTTGCCGTCGATCGCCTCGATGCCCGAGAAATCCGGGGCCTTCTGGCCGATGTCGATCTTGGCGTTGTACTTGCCAGCGAAGGCGGGGGTGGCCAGCAGGGCCAGGGCGGCGACGGAAAGAACCAACTTGCGCATCGGTGCGGTCTCCTGAGAGCACGAAAGTCTTCTGAAGAGAGCCCGACGTGAGCCGCTCTTCAACGGGGGCGAGGCCATTGTCCGACTGGCACCGAGTTTCCTCCTCGGCTCAGCCGTCAGGGACGGACACGCCGCGAGCCGGTCCAGGGCGAACCGGACGTCCCACAGTGTTTTTCAAGCGTCAGAAACGCGGGCGCGGTTCCAACGAATTTGGGGGAAGATCGTCGCTTATGAAGTCGGCCACATTATAATCCAGCCATCCGCCGCGTCAACGGCCCCCCCCGCGCCGCTGCACAGGACGGCCCCGGTGACTCCGACTCAAGTTCATGGAAATCAATGACTTGGAACTCCATGACGACCCACCGATCGACCGGGTTCGGGCTCCTGGAACGTCCCAAAACGATCAGGAATCCTTGAATCGCCCAACCTCGTGGCCGACCCACCCTCCCACGACTCCGCGATGAAATCCCCCGGGACTCTCTCGCGACACGCACGCAATCATTATTGAATCCTTACATGCCTAAAGACTCTCGTCACTTCCGGTCGTGGTTCCCCATCCTGTTGGGCTTGCTGACCACGGCGGCGCAGGCTCAGGGGCTCTCGCCGGAGGAATCGATCGAGCGGATGACGCTCCCGGAGGGGTTGTCGGCGCGGGTCGTCGCGGCGGAGCCGATGATTCGACAGCCGGTCTGCATCGAGTTCGACGACCGAGGCAGGCTCTGGGTCATCCAGTATCTTCAGTATCCCAACCCCTCCGGGCTGAATCGGGTCAAGGTCGACCGTTACTCGCGGACGGTCTACGACAGGGTGCCCGAACCCCCGCCGCGCGGTCCGCGAGGGGCGGACCGAATCACGATCCTGGAGGATGAAGACGGCGACGGCCGGGCCGACCGCGCCCACGACTTCATCGACGGCCTGAACCTCGCCAGCGGCCTGGCCATCGGCGGCGGGGGAGTCTACGTCCTCCAGGTGCCTTACCTGCTGTTTTACCCGGACCGGGATCGTGACGACCGGCCCGACGCCGACCCCGAGGTCCTTCTGAAGGGCTTCGGCATGGAGGACGCGCACTCGGTGGCGAATTCGTTGACCTGGGGGCCCGACGGCTGGCTCTACGGGCTTCAAGGCAGCACCGTCACCGCGAACGTCCGGGGCGTCACCTTCCAGCAAGGGGTCTGGCGGTATCACCCCCGGTCGAAGGCGTTCGAGCTATTCACCGAGGGGGGAGGCAACATGTGGGGGCTCGATTTCGACCGCCACGGCCGACTTCTCGCCAGCACGAACGTGGGAGCGCACGCGCTCTTGCACGCGGTGCAGGGGGCCTGGTGCTGGAAGTCGTTCGGGAAGCACGGGGCGTTGCACAACCCGTATGCCTACGGTTATTTCGAGCACG
>JBFWRA010000979.1:0-2814 GCA_050249155.1 Isosphaeraceae bacterium
AGGATCTGTGACAGACCGACGAGGCGCTCCTAATCCGACGCGAGGAGGAACTCCCCGTCTACGAACGACTCGGCGACGTCCGAGCCCGGGCGATCACCCTGGGCCAAATCGCCGAGGTTCTCCAGGCGCGCGGAAAGACCGACGAGGCGAGGGCGATCTGGCGGGACGAGTGTCTGCCGGTCCTTCGACGACTCGACGAACCTCGTTTGGTGTCCCTCGTCCTCGGCCGACTGGGAATATCCCATTTCGAATCGGGCGACCGGGACGTGGCGATTCGGTACTTCGAGGAGGCGTTGCCGTTCGCGGAGCGGAGCGACCATCCCGCCACGCTAGGGTGGGTCCAGGAATGGCTCGAAATCGCGCGACGGTCTTGATGTGCGTCACCCCGAGATTACACTGGCGTCTCGGGTTGGGTCGAGCATGACGGAAGGACGCGCATGGGTGTCAATTTCGAGACGGCCAGGGCACTGGCCCGGGGTTGGTGGGAACTGGACGTCGCCCAGTATTCCCGGCAGCGGGGCTATGGCATCTGCGCCGCCTCGTCCCGTCATCAGATTCCGATCGGCGGCGGCTGCCTTTGCAACCCGGTGAAGCGGGGCGACAAGACCCCCGACCTCGTTTGCGAGGCGTGCTTCGAACAGCTCCCGTATGAACCCTGGGACGGCAGCCGGACCGGGACGCCAAGCTCCCCGTATCAAACCGTCGACGAGGCGCTGGAAAGCGTCGGCAAGCGGGTCGTTCGCCCGGTGGTCGCGACCCCGCCCGAACCCCCGCCCCCGCCCCCGCCCCGGGGGCTCACGGTGCGGGCGCTGCTCGCTTGCCTGATCGTGGGAGGCTCGGCCGGCGCGGCGCTCGCCGCGGGACTCGCGCGGATGGCCGAGACCCGCCCCGAGGCCGCGAAGGACGGGCTGCTCGTGGGGCTGGCCTGCGGCCTGGCCGCCTGGCTGGTCGGGCTGCTCTTTCGACGGGTCGACCTGATCGCGCGCGGTCGAGGCGGGAGCGTCGACCGGCCCGAGGCGGCCTGGCGGCTCACGCCCCTCGCCGCGGGCGTCGGCGCGGTGCTGGCGGTCCTGGCTCCGACCCTCGTCAACTGGCTGATCGGCCAGGCCGTCTACCGAGAGGACCTCGCCCCCTACTCCGAGCGCCTGGCCCGGTCGGCGGCCGACCCGCTGGCCGCCCTGGGGCTGGGGATCGGCGTCACGATGGTATTGGCCACGCTCCTGCCCTGGGCGCGGGCGAACCTTCGAGGGCTCGGCCGAGGGCTCGGCGCGGTGGACGGGCTCGCGAGGATCGGAGCGCTGCTCGGAGCGATCGTCGCGGGGGCCGGAACCGCGGCGCTGCTGACGGTCCGCCCGGACCTGGCGCTGGCCGAACCCGGCCGCGCCGCTCCGTGGGTGGTTTACGTCGCGCCCGTGATCGGGTTCCTCGTCGGGGCCTGGCCCCGCAACGCCCTGGTCCGAGGAGTGGCCGGCGCGGCGTTCGGGTACGCCCTGCTCGGCGTCCTCGCCGGAACCTGGCGGCCGGAGTTCGAGCCGAGTCCACTCCTCGACCGGCTCGCCGCGTACGGGGCGACCGACCCCAGGACCTGGAGCGAGTCCTCTCAACTGGCCGCGTGCCTTGGCCTTCCGATCCTCGGGGCCCTGCTGGGGGCCGCGCTGTCTCGCACGCTCTTGAGCGCCTCGCTGGTGCTGGTCGCGGCGACGCTGGCCGGCTGCTGGGCGGTGATCGCCCTGGCGGCCTTGATGCCCGAGGTGGCGACCCGGGCCCCCGGGGCCCTCGAAAACGTCCTGACCGACGTACCCGCCGGGCTGGGGATGCGCACGGTCCTCCTCGGCGCGTTGGCGGGGCTGTTCGCGGTCGGGGGCGCGAGCCTCGGGTTTCGTCGCGGAGCGATCGCCGCGATCCTGGGCCTGGGGATCGCGTATGGCCTGGCCTACCTGGGATTCGTGGTGATCTGGCCCCTGCTCGCCGAGAACCCGACCGACCTGCTGGGCGACGGCTCGCGCCGGGCCTGGCGATGGGCGGGAATCCCCGCGCTGGCGCTGGCCCCGCTCGCCGGCTACCTGCTGGGCCGGGGACGATTCTCCGCGCTGGTGGCCGGGACGTTGGGCTACGCTCTGGGTTTGCTCGTGGCGCTCCCCGCCGCCGAGGCGATGGGAATCGACGTGGGAAGCGCCCTGAGCCAGGAACTGGGCGTCAAACCGGTGATCTGGCCGGCCCTGCTGGCGATCGGGGGCGTGACCGTCGCGCTGGGAGTGATCCTCGCCCTGGTCCTCACCTCGGCCCGACGACGCTGGGCCCTTTTAAAATATCGAAATAAATTTGAATGCGGATGGTGCGGCCGGCGTTCCACGCGCGACGTGTCGCCGGTCGCCAAGGGGCCGACGTTCCCGGTCTGCGGCGATCCGCTCTGCGAGAAGGAGCTGGGGCGGTTGCTGGCCAACCCGACCGTGAGGAGCCTGGTGGACGGGCCGTTGCGGTCGGTCTCGATGACCGAGGCCCCCGAGTTGCCCGAGTCCATTCAGGAGCTGGCCTCGCCGGGAAGAATTGAGCGGCTGCGTCGGCTCGCGCAATCGTACCGGCCCGCCGAGGCGTGATCGCGGGCGCGCGGGTGGGCAAGTGGAGTCCACGCCACGGGACGGTTGCTCCGGCCCGACCCTCGGGTCATGATACGGGCCGGTGACGATCGACCCGCGTCCGGGCTGGATCGCGCCGGGGGAGTTGACGCCGATGCCAACGTTTCGGGCACCCTACCGCGCGGCGGTGATCGGTCGGTCCGGCCGAGGCGACTACGGCCACGGGAGCGACGGGGCG
>JBFWRA010000980.1:0-2807 GCA_050249155.1 Isosphaeraceae bacterium
TCGAATTCTCGGTCCGGTCCGCGCAGCCGGCCGCGCAGGCCAGGGGAACCGGCAATAGGTGTACGGCGGTGAAGACCCCCGAGACGATCAGCGCGGCCATCTCGCCGATGCTGTAGCCGAAGCTTTGCCGGGCGTCGGCCGCCTCGACCCCGAAGAATTCCCGAAGTAGTGACACCTGCGCGAGTTCCATCGCGACGATCGTCGCGACGTCCTCGGTGAAACCGACCAGCCCGGTGTCCTCCTTCGCCGCGACCCGCGCGACCAGGTCCACCGAACGCCCCAGCGCCTCCGAGGTGATCGCCGAGGCGTCCTCCAGGTGGCGGCGAACCGTCGGCCCGTAGGCCGGGTGGGCGAGCAACTCGGCGCTCCGTCCCACGTTCGAGACGTCGTAACCCCGGAAGGCGAACGACGCTCGGTCGATCGCCGCCCCCACGTCCACCCCCACGACCCGACGCGCCTCGGTCTCCCGCGACGTCGGGGAAAGGTGGTCGCTATGTCGCCCTTCCTTGGCGATGGCCGGAAATCGGGGCGATCGCGCGGCTTTGCGCGGATTCTTTCGGCTGGTTCGGTGAAAACGCATCGGCGTCGTCCGCGCGGGATATCCCCGCCCGGCCTCATCCCGGGAAAACCCGTGACACGCGACCCGACCCCACTCACCGGCACAATGATACGACGTGACGGACCCTGGTCAGGTCAGTTGGGGGTGACCCACCCCCTCTTGAATCGCAGCCCACCCGTGAAGGGGGTTCGATCCCACTAGAGGAATCCTAGGATGTCACGCCCTCAAAGGAAAGGTAATTCGCGGGGTTCGTGGTGCGAACGCCCCAGGTACCATGCTCATTTCTTGGCGTGGTCGCCTGGTCGTGGGTGTTCAGGCCGCGATTTGAACGCGACCTGGGGCCTTCGTCAACGATCCAGTCGACTGGCGTGGGTCAGGCAGTCGGCCCGGCATTTCAGGTCGGCCTCGCCCGTGGCGCCCACCTTGTCGATATCATCGGCCACAAGCCGAAGATCGGCCGCGAGCCACCCCAGTTTCATCGGCTCGTCAAGCCAGAGGCTCTCGCGGCGGAGGTGGGTGGCCTCCGCCTCGGGGAATCGTCGGCGGTCGGCGAGAAATCGCGCGAGCCTTCGAAGGCGGTTGTCCAGATTCTCTCGTATCGCGGGCTGACGCGGGGCCAGCGCGTACGCCTCGCTCGCCGCGTTCGCGGCGTCCTGGAGCCCCTCCAGGGCGAGCCGGGGGTCGGGGTCCTCCCAGTGTCGCTTCCCGATCTGGGTACCGATCTCGCAGACCAGTAACAGAAAGTCCAGCCCGTTCGCGCCGGCGGCCCTGAGCTTCGCGAGTTGGGCCCCGGCACGCTGGAGCAGGACCGCCGCCTGATCGTCATGCCCCTTGGTTCGACGCAGCATCGCCAGGCGGCCGATCTCCCTGACCATCCGGACCCTCCATTCGGGTCGATTCCCCGAGAGCCGAACCATTCGCTCGGCGGATTCCAACAACCGGCGTACCGCCCCCTCGGCGTCGTCCGCCGAGCCCGAGGCCCCGAGCCGGGCGTCTTCTCGCTGAATGAAGCACTCCGCGAGACACCGTTCGTTGAGATTCGGAAGCGCGCTGGGTGAACGGTCATCGAGGGACGTTTCGAGGACCTCCACGGCCCTGGAGAACGCGCTTTCGGCCTCGACCCACCGCTCCCGTTCCTTGTGACAGAGCCCAATGAGGAGCCAGACGTAGGCCGTGGCCGTGACGAGGTCGGCGTTCTCGGGATCGTCCCGCAGGTGCCGATCGAGCCGATCGGCCAGGGGGAGAAGATCACTTCCCACGTCGCGGAACGCTTCTCGTCGGTCAGGCCCAGCGGGCATCGCGGTCGCGAGAACGAAAGGAGGCACGACCAGACCCTGATCGGAAAACGGGTCTTGCCCCAGCGCTCGGCGCAGGGCGTCCTCGCGAGGCCCGAAATCACCGAGGACGTCCACTTCTCGGATAAGTTTCTCGCAGACGACAAGGTCTTCGGGCCGGGATTCGAGCCACCGCGCCAGGTCCTGTCGACAACGTATCCGAATCGCCTCCGCCTCGCTCCCGCGGCCGATTTCGTCGATCGCCCTCATATGGATGATCCGGACCCTCGTATGGGCCACGAACGCCGAGAGGTCGTCTCCCCGTCGGACCAGCGGTTCCAGCCGCGCCGCGGCCCTGAGCAAGAGTTCGAGGGAACCCCTGGTCCACTGGCGATCGATTCGCCGGAGTAATTCGGCGTGGGCGACCAGGTTTCTGGCGGAGGTCATCCGGAACGCGAGATCGGCGGGGGCTTCCTCATGGAGCCGATCGGTCAGGCGGGTGGCCTCCACGATCAGGGGAAGGGCCTGGCTCGCCTCGCCATGCATGGCGTGATGCTGCGCCAGCCAGTGGGCCAGTTCGGCCACCGTGAGGCGGACGGTCCGGTCGTCGGGGTTCTCCTGGAGCAGGCCACGCGCCTCGGACAGCAAGGTGGCCAGCCTCGCGCGTTGCGTCTCGGCCCGAGGGGCGTCGGGGTCCTCCCCCAGTCGGATCAGGTCGTTGATGATCCTGGTCGAGGTCTGGAGGCTGGTTTGCGCTCGATTCCGCGCGGTTTCCGAATCCCGGCGCAACGACTCGGTTCGCAGCCACAAGGTCGAGACCACCGCCAGGCTGATCAGCAGCGTTCCCAGGACGGCCGCCGAGAGCGCCGCCACCCCCCGATTGCGCCGGCACCACCGAGCCCCCCTGGCGATCGCCCCGACCGGCCTGGCCGAGACCGGCCGCCCGTCCAGGAACCGTTGGAGGTCGTCGGCCA
>JBFWRA010000981.1:0-2806 GCA_050249155.1 Isosphaeraceae bacterium
CCGAGTCGGATAACGTCGATCCTCGGGAGCCGACGACCCGACCCGTCGCGCTTCCCAGGGTTTTCCCGGTCGGACGACGGTGAAGCCGGCGACGTCCCGCTCAGGGCGTCAGGGTCTTCAACGCGGCGAGCACGGCGTCGGAGTGCCCCCGCGCCTTGACGTTGGTAAAGATCCGCCGAACGATTCCCTCGCGGTCGATCAGAAAGGTCGATCGGACGACTCCCATCCCCTTCTTGCCGAACATCGTCTTTTCTCGCCAGACCCCGTAACGTTGGCAAACGACCTTGTCCGTGTCGGCCAGAAGGATCAAGGGTAGGTCATACTTCCTGGCGAACTTCTCATGCGACTCGACGGTGTCGGGGCTGACGCCGATCACCGTCGCGCCGACGTTCTCATAGTCCTTGCGAGCGTCCCGAAACGCGCATGCCTCGACCGTGCAACCGGGCGTGTCGTCCTTGGGGTAAAAGTAAAGGACCACCGGCTGGCCGCGAAACCGCGAGAGGCTCACCTCCCGACCGTTTTGATCCGGCAGGGTCCATTCGGGAGCGGGCTGACCAACTTCGACCACGGGAAGGACTCCTGATGGAGTGGCTTGGCAATCGAGACCGCGCGGGGAAGACCAGGCGGGGCCCACCCACTCTCCAGGTTTTACGCTCGTGGCGGGCCAGGGCAAGTGACGGCGGCGAAAACCAATCCCCGATCACCCCCGGTCGAACCTTTCCGCCGCCGAGACGGTCAGGTCATCCAGGACGATCGTCGCCGTGGAAGGAGGTGGCTCTTGGGAACCGTTGAGACCTTCGACCACACCGCGGACGTTGGCCTGCGCGTCACCGCCGTGGACCTGGACGACCTCTTCCGGACCGCCGCCGAAGGGGTCTTCGACTACGTGGTCGCGAATCGAGAGGCCGTCCGAACGTCGGAGCGTGACGTGATCGTCCTGGAAGCCGAAGGGCCGGACGACCTTCTGCTGGCCTGGCTCAACGAGTTGATCTTCCGTTCGGAAACAAGCCATCATTTGTACACAACATTCGACGTGCGCGTCACCGACCAGGGACGGCGGCTCATCGCCGAGATTCAGGGTGAGCCGATCGATCGGATCCGCCACGAGTTGGATCACGAGGTGAAGGCCGTGACCCGCCACGGTCTGACCGTTGCGCGAGTGCCGGAGGGTTGGCGAGCCGAGTTGATCCTCGATATCTGAGGGGGCTGGCGCGAGGAATCGGCGGGAGCGGGACCGGCCGAGAAAAGCGCGGAGTTCGCCTTGACCCCGAAGGCGGTCGGGGATAAAGTCCCGCCGACCAGTGGGCATTCACCCCTGACGCACACCGCGCGAGTCGCGCGGCCCTGTCTCGAACCTCGGGCGCTCGCCCGGCGGGGCGTTCTGGGCCCCGCGAATTGGCTAAGAACGGATCGTCTCGCTCGGCGTGATTGCGTGGTTCAGGCGACCGGTCTGCCTCCACTCGACCCTCTCGTAGACGTTCGGGCCGACGCCCCAGGTGGGCGCGGCCGAGCCGACCGCGTCACGATGACGCCGCGAAAGGGCCGTTCCTGTTGGGACAAGGAGTCTCCCATGTCGAATCGTCTCACCCTGCTGGCCCGGATTTGCCTGGGCGTGACGGCCCTGGGCATCTTCGCCCCGGCGGCGGCCGGGGCCGGGCTGATCACTCAAAACGCGTCGCTACCCCTCACACCGACTGACTTCTCGCCGTCAAGCCAGGGCGTTCAGGGCAACCCCCTGGTCTTCAATAAGTTCGACACCCAGGAAAACACCCTCCAGCTCGACGGCGTCACGTTGACCGTCCATGCCAAGATTCAGAACGAGTTTGGCATGAAGTTCTACACTCCGGCGACGATCACCAATTCCGTCGCGACCGGAAACCCCGCCGCGCCTGGTCCGTCGATCACGATGTTTCAGCCGGACGGCAAAACCCCCCTGCTCTCCGTGCAGGCGCCGAACGATCCCGCGCTCCTGTCGCGCTCGGTCACCTATGGCTCCAAGGCGGGCGAGACGATGCCTCGGGAGTTCTCGTCCCAGCTCGACCCGGCCTCGCCCTTTTACCTCGCTCCCACCTCCTTCGAGCGGACCGAGTCGCTGAAATTGACGTCCCCCGCCGACCTGGCTCTGTTCACGGGGACCGGAACCCTCTCCTTGCCCGTCGAGGCGGCGGCCTGGTCCAACTTCACCTCGAGTTCCGGCAACGGGTTCGGCAGCGTGACCACCGACGGCACCGCGAGCGTGACGGTGGAGTACGCCTGGAGCGAGCGGGTTCCCGCGCCTCAGGTCGTGCCGGAACCGGCCACCTGCCTGGCCTGGGGCCTCGGAGGGCTGGCCCTCGCGCTCCGCGGCCGATCACGGCTCGCCCGACGCCGACTTGCCTGACTCCCTGCCGATCCAGGTTCGGAGGAGTCCCACGATCCTCACCCCAGCCAGGTCGGTCCGAGCGCGCGCGCCGGGCCGACCTGGTCTTTTTTGATGGGTGACGACCGGGCGGCCGGCCCCTGGAAAGGGACCGTCAATCACTTCCCCGGTTCGAGGAGTCTGGGTGCCTGGGTCGACGCGCGGCGTGACCGGAAATCGCCCCGGCCGTCGATCAAGCGATCGCTTCCCAGTCGCCTCGGGTCGATCCTGGATCCACCCAGGTATCGAAGGCGGGCCCGGACCACGCCGCGCGTCGATCCGGGCACCCCGCGCCGCTCAACGTCCAGGTCGATTCGAGGTCTCGGCGGGTCGGCGCAGGTGGTTCCGAACGTCGTTCAGCTCGCCGATTTTCAGGGGGTAACGCGGGCGGGCGATCCCCTCGCGGGC
>JBFWRA010000982.1:0-2799 GCA_050249155.1 Isosphaeraceae bacterium
GACCCCCACCGCGGCGGCGGGCCCAGGACCGACGACCCGCTCCGCCCCGACGCCTTCGGCAACAACGCCTCGTACCCGGGAATGACACCCCGCGTTTACGACCCGAGCGACGTGATCGTCCCCCCCTGGCTGCCCGACACCCCGGCCACCCGCGCCGAGATCGCCCAGTATTACCAGGCCGTCTCACGGGTCGACGAGGGAGTCGGCCGCCTCGTCCAGATCCTCAAGGACGCGGGCCAGTATGAGAACACGGTGATCTTTTATCTCTCGGACAACGGTCCCGCGTTCCCTGGCGCGAAAACGACTCTGTACGAGCCGGGCATGAACCTCCCGCTGATCGTCCGCGACCCGTCGCGAAAGACCGGGGGCGTCGTTTCCGACGCCCTGGTCTCCTGGGTCGACCTCACCCCGACGATCCTCGACTTCGCCGGAGTCACCACGGTCCTCGCCCCGCCGCGGGTCCAGGGAGATCCCGAGGACTCCCCGAGCGCCCGCCCGGACGTCCCCCCCGCGACCCCAAAGAAGAAGCCGGCCCGAGCCAGGGCGGAGAACGTCCCGTACGTCTTCCACGGCAAGTCGTTCCGCCCCGTGCTGGACGGGGAGCCGCGCGAGGGCTGGGGCGAGGTTTACGCCTCGCACACGTTTCATGAGATCACGATGTACTACCCCATGCGGGTCGTCCGGACCCGCCGTCACAAGCTGATCCTCAACCTCGCGCACCAGCTTCCCTACCCGTTCGCCTCGGACCTGTTCGAGTCGGCCACCTGGCAATCGGCGCTGAGGGGAGGCCCCGACGCCCGCTACGGCAAACGGCTCATCAAGGACTACGTCCAGCGCCCGCGCTATGAGCTGTACGACCTGGAGAACGACCCCGACGAGGTGGTGAACCTCGCGGAACGCCCCGAGCACAAGGCCCTTTTCGAGTCGCTCGCCGGCAAGCTCAAGGACTTCCAGAAGGCGACCGGCGACCCCTGGATTCTCAAATACGACTATGAATAACCGACAAGAATCCGACCGTCGCGACGATCTCAGGCCACCCGCCGCCCCCCTCGACCGCCGGGCGTTCCTCGGGAGCGTCGCCGGGGCGACCGGCAGCTTGTTCCTGCCGCGCTCCGCGACCCGGGCCGCCGCCGTCGCCGACGAAGCGCCCAACCCGACGTTGATCCGCGACGAGAACCGCAAGCCGGGCGCGACCGACTGGCAACTCACCAGGGTCCGGCCCGACCGCAAGGGATTCCGCACGCCCTGGATCGAAGGGTACTGTTCCCGGCAAAGCGTCAAGGCGGGCGAGTCGATCGACGTCATGGTCTCCACCGACCCGGCGCGGCGTTACACGATCGAGGTCTTCCGGACCGGGTACTACGGCGGCAAGGGGGCCCGCCTGATGACGACCCTGGGCCCCTTTCCCGGCAAGCCTCAGCCGACCCCCGCTCCCGGCCCCAAGAACCTCCACGAGTGCCGCTGGGAGCCCGCCACGACCCTGACCATTCCCCAGGACTGGCCCAGCGGCGTCTACCTGGGAAGGCTGACGACCCTTCCCGAGCCCGGCGAACCCTACTGGCAAAGCTACGTGATCTTCGTCGTGAAGGACGACCGCCCGGCCGACGTCCTCTTCCAGTGCTCCGACAACACCTGGCAAGCCTACAACCGCTGGCCGAACGACTATTCGGTGTACACCCACCCCAGGGGGAACCAGGGGCCCTGGGCCGACGTCAGCTTCGACCGGCCCTACGGACGAGAGGCCCAGTTCGACGGCGTCGTGAACGACCCGCTCACCTTCGGCTCGGGCGAGTACCTTCCGCTCGAATTCCCGCTGGCTTACTGGCTGGAACGACACGGCTATGACGTGAGCTATTGCTGCAATAGCGACATGCTCACCCCCGACCGTGGTCTGAAGTGCAAGGCATTCATCAGCGTCGGGCACGACGAGTACTGGGACCTCCGTCAGTTCCAGAGCGTCGAGAAAATGCGCGACGAAGGGGTGAGCCTGCTGTTCCTCTCGGGAAACTCGGTGTGCTGGGTGACTCCCCTGCGGCCAGGGGCCGACGGCCGGCCCAACCGGATCATGTTCCGCGGCGGTCCCTATGGCGGCGAGAACGCGTACGCAGTGAATCGTCATCGCGACCACGGCCCCTTCCCCGAACGCGGGCCGGATGAAGGGTTACTTATGGGCGCTCGGAACGTCGAGCCGGTCAACGGCGGCGGCGACTGGGTCGTGACGAAGCCCGACCACTGGATCTTCGAAGGCACGGGGATGAAAAAGGGTGACAAGATCCCGGGCCTGGTCGGTTGGGAATACCACGGCCAGCCCGCGGAAATCCCTGGCCTGGAGGTCGTGGCGTCGGGCACCGCGTACGTGGGCGGGGTGACTCCGCAACAGTGGACGGCCACGGTCTACCCAGGCCCGAAGGGGAACGTCGTCTTCAACGCGGCGACGATCTTCTGGGCGCAGGGGCTGTCGTCTCCCCCCGGACACACCCTGCCCTGGTCGCACTGGTCGAGGCCCCACGGGCCCGACGATCGCGTCCAGAAGATCACGGCCAACGTCTTGCGCAGGGCGATACAGAAAGATGCCGCGCGGTGAATGGGAGAAGCGAAATTCACCGCGCTTCGAACGAAACTCGGGACGTGTCGCCGCCGCGAGCGTCGAGTTGGTCTCCAGTCGGGGCCGTGGGCGACGAACCATTCCGATAGGTCCGTCCACGGACCTTGTCGATAATCTTGAAACCCGCTTTCACCTGAGCGAGGTCGACCGAAAAACGCGAAGGATCAGTTTTCACGTCAGGATTGAACGACTTG
>JBFWRA010000983.1:0-2799 GCA_050249155.1 Isosphaeraceae bacterium
ACCTGGTTGTCGATGGGTGGCTGGAGCAGAAGGCTCCGGAGGTTCCTCGCGAAGACGTCGACCGCGTGGCGCTCGGCCATCTCGGTCAGGTCCCGCCGGACCTCGCGTTCGAGGCTGGGAAGAAGCAGCCGATCGAGGGCGTCGATCGCCGAGGCGCGAAAGAAGTCGGAATGCGGGTGCCCCTCCAGGGGAAGCTGGCTGAAGACCGCCCCTTCCAGGTCCTGCCGGGGAACCTCCAGCCTCACCTTCAAGGGGCCTTCCTTGTCCCCTCGGTTGATCGCCAGAACCCGGTGGGGCGGGATGTGCCCTACCGGTTCGGAGTAGTTGAAATAGTCGCGGTATTCCAGGCCCTCTCCCTCGGGGATCTCGGACTTGGTGGTGACGATCTTGCCCGACTTCCAGACCGCGCGGCGCGCGGCGTCACGAACCGCCGCGAGTTCGCTGATCGCCTCGGCGAGGATGTGCCCGACGCCTTGCAGCGCCTGCTCGGCGGATTCGACCCCCTTTTCCGCGTCGACATATTCTTGCGCGGCGGCGGCCAGGTCGGTCAGGGATTCGTCGCGATTCCAGATCCGCAGGGCGAGCGGTTCGAGGCCCTTCTCGCGGGCGTCGGAGGCCTTGGACTTTTTCTTGGGCTTGAAGGGAAGGTAAAGGTCTTCCAGACGCTTCGGGTTGTCGGCCGCGCGAATGGCGGCGGCCAGGTCCTCGGAGAGTTTGCCCTGGGCCTCGATCGCCTTGAGGACCGTCTCCTTGCGCTCGGCCAGCTCGCGAAGCCGGCCGACGCGCACCTGGATCTCATGGATCGCGACCTCGTTCAGGTTCCCCGTCCGCTCCTTGCGGTACCGTGTGATGAATGGGACGGTGTTGCCCTCATCCAGAAGCTGGACGACGCTTTCCACCTGGACGCGACGGATCTGGAGGTCCTGCGCGATTCGACCCAGGTCGACCGAAATCGGGGTGTCCATAAGGGCTTGCACCTGAAGAGGGACGGCGACGACGGGGGCGGGTCGGGCGAGACCGCCCGCCGCGATGGGAGGCGCGGCGTGAGCGCACAGGGGTACCGAGCCCGGGAGCTAGTCGGGTCACTTTAGAGGATCATGCACGGGCTGTCAAGCGCGCAGGAGAACCTTCAGAGTCACCCGAACCGTATTCCGCAAGCGTGGTTGGGATACGGAACCGGGGAGTCTGGGATACTGGGTGGGGTCGTCGCCTCGGGTGATCCGTATCGGTCGCGGCGAGGTTGCGGGTCGACCTGGAGGGCGAACCCGACGCCCCTCTCGACGCTCGCGAGCCAGGAACGCGGATCGTGGCGTATTTCATCAATATAACACGTCGGCAAGAAGGGGGCGTCTTGAATGGCGGGAAGCCCGACCGGGTGGCCTTGGGGGCCGGCTCCTCACGATCGCCAGCCGGGTTTCTCGAAAGCCAGCGCCTTCGAGAACCCGGCCTGGCGGCTTCCTCGCCGAGTTCGAGCCACGCTCACGCGGAGGGAACGGGTCCTGGCTCAGCCACCGAAATGAGTCGGGCTGATATAGAACGGCCAGGGCCAGGAGCCCGGGCCCGGCACGACCGGGTCAAGGTCGTAAACTGGGACGTAGCTCCCTTGCTCGTAATACATTCCGACCGGTTTGAACGGATGGATCCAGGCCGAGATGTTTCGAAAGGCCCAATGCGGCGGCCGGGAATCGGGAGTCACGGTGTTCTGGCCGGCCGCCCCGTAGAAGAACGGGGGGATGGACATGGTGTCCTTGGCCTTCCAGGGTAGCCCGTAGAGTCCACCGTTGTGGATCGTGTTCGGGTGCGGGCGGAGGTTCGGCGGGTCTCCCCAGCGGGTGTCGTACCATTGATCGCGGCGGTGGTCGGGCGGTAGGTGGGGTTCGATCGGCACGATTCGGGTCAGAAGTCCGCTGCGTTGCTCGATATTCGGGATCAAGGGCCGGGGCGCCTGAGCGCGCGAGTCGGCCGCCCAGGAGAGGGTCAGACCGGCCGCCATCGCCAGGATCGGCGCGTGGCGGACGGATTTCGTGACGTGACTGCGACGCGTCGACATCCGGGTCTCCTTATCCTTGGAGCGCTTTCCCATCGAGTGGGCGGACGTTCCTTCCGGAAGCTCGCCCTCGGTTGGGTTCACGACGTCCTTGTCATGGCATGGGTCGAGCCGGCCCGGGGGGGTCGAAACCTCCCCGGGCCGGCGGAACTACTCTCATGATCGGCGATCATCGAGCCTGAGCGTCGAACTCATTGAAACGGTTCCGGGGCCGGGTTCTCGCCTTGAGCCGGGGAGGGTGGCGGCGGCGTGTCCTGGCGAGGCTCCATCCCGGGGGCGGGGCCCGGCGCGGGCGGGGTGAAGTTGGTGGTGGCCGGGGGGACGTACGACGCCTGAACCGGCAGCGTACCCGAGGTTCCCTCGCTCATCGGCGGGAAGGCGAAGAAGTCACGGGGCGACCGGACCGGGTTGACGTAGTTCACGTATCCAGGGGTCAAGGGAACCGGTCCGCCCGGGCCGTTGAACCACTTGATGTGATGTCCGCCACCGAGAACGCCGAGGGCCGAGCCGAGCAGACCGTGAACCTTGCCGAGATGGCCCAGGCCGCCGCACATCCCGCAGCCCGCTCCGCCGCAGCCGCCGCAGAGGCTCTTGAACTTGTCAAGAAGTCCGCAGCCGTTGCCGCAACCGACGTTGTGGCCCAGACCACAGCCGGGATCGCCACAGGGGTCACCCGTCACGATCGGCCCTTGAGGGGCGGGCATGACCTGCTGCGAACTCGCCATGACCGTGGTGGCGTGGCCCATGCCGTG
>JBFWRA010000984.1:0-2789 GCA_050249155.1 Isosphaeraceae bacterium
GACCGATCGCTACGCGAACGCCCGAGACATGGCCGAGGACCTCAGAGCGTTCCTGGATCGGCCCGCCCCTGCCGACGCCTCCTCGATCCTCGTTCATTCCAGCCATTCACCGACGGGCGAGGACCAGCCAGGAACGCCGGGGCCCATCGGCCCAGGACCTCGGGATTCCGATCAAGGCCCGCGGCGGGTGATCCCCAAGGGTCTCCGGTCGTTCGACGAGCACGACGCCGAGTTCTTCCTGGAGCTCTTGCCAGGCCCACGAGACCGGGAGGGTCTGCCCGAGAGTCTCCGGTTCTGGAAGTCCCGCATTGAGGCGACCGATCCCGCGACCGCGTTTCGAGTCGGCCTGATCTATGGGCCGTCCGGCTGCGGCAAGTCGTCGCTGGTGAGGGCGGGGTTGGTCCCCAGGCTGGCCCGGCACGTACTCACCGTGTTTCTCGAATCCGCCCCGGAGGAAACCGAGACACGGCTTCTGAAGGGTTTGCGGAGAGTCTGCCCCGATCTCCCGCCCCGGACGGGGCTCGTCGACGCCCTCGCGGCGGTCCGTCGCGGTCGAATCCTTCGAGCCGGCCAGAAGGTATTGCTGGTGCTCGACCAGTTCGAGCAGTGGCTCCACGCCCACCGTGGTGAGGAGAACGCGGAGTTGGTCGCCGCCCTCCGTCAATGCGACGGCGAGCGACTTCAGGCGGTGGTGATGGTTCGCGACGACTTCTGGATGGCCACGACCCGGTTCATGGACGCGCTTGAAGTCGCGTTACTCGAGGGTCGAAACATGGCCGCCGTCGATCTGTTCGACCCCCGTCACGCGCGCAAGGTCCTGACGGCGTTCGGCAAGGCTCATGACGACCTGCCCGAGCGTGGAAGCGATATCTCTAAAGATCAAATCTTGTTTATTAAACAGGCCGTCACGGGTCTGACCCAGGATGGCAAGGTGATACCCGTGCGGCTCGCGCTGTTCGCTGAGATGGTCAAGGGGAAGCCCTGGACCCCCGCGGCGTTGCGGGATGGGGGAGGGACCAGGGGCGTGGGCGTCGCTTTCCTGAACGAGACGTTCTGCTCGCCCCTGGCCAACCCCAGGCACCGCGCGCATCGGATCGCGGCGCAAGCCGTTCTCAAGACGCTCTTGCCCGAGTTTGGAAGCGACCTCAAGGGGCGGATGCGGCCTGAGTCGAAGCTTCGGGAGGCCGCGGCCTATTCCGATCGTCCCCGCGAGTTCGCCGAACTCCTTCAGATTCTCGACAATGAACTGCGGCTGATCACCCCGACGGATCCGGACGTCTCCGGCGACGAGACCGTCCGAACAGAGGCGGGGGCGCGTCACTATCAATTGACCCACGACTATCTCGTCCCCGCCCTTCGCGACTGGTTGACCCTCAAACAGAGGGAGACCCGACGAGGTCGCGCTGAGCTGCGACTGGCGGAGCGTGAGAGCCACTGGAGCGCGAGCCCGGAGAATCGGCACCTCCCCTCCTTGCGGGAGTGGCTGGCCATCCGGGTCCTGACCGGAAAAGCGAGCTGGACCGAACCCCAGCGCGGGATGATGACCCGGGCCAGCACCGTTCACACGTTGCGAACGATCGGCGTCACGACAACGCTCCTGGCCATGCTCTGGCTCGGACTGGACCTCCGCCGGCGTTCCGAGGAGGAGCATCAATCGACGGTTGCCGTGGGGCTTGCGCGACAGGCGATCAAGGCCGATCTCACGAAGGTCGACGAGATCGTGCGGGCGATGGAGCCCTATCGGCGCTGGACCGATGCGGTGCTCAGGGTCGCGCTCGACACGTTTCCTGAAGACCGTCCCGAGCACCTCAACGCGAGCCTGGCCCTGCTGCCCGTCGAGCCTTCCGCGCAGCTCCCCTATTTGCGACGCCGGTTGCTTGCCGCCACCGCCGCCGAGTTTCCCGTCCTGCGGGATCAACTGAGCCCTTACCGGTCGATCTTGATCGATTCACTCTGGAATGCGCTGGAATCTTCCCGACCAGGGGAACCCGGTTTTCTCCCCGCGGCGAGCGCACTGGCGGAATACGACGCGGAGAGCCCTCGCTGGGAAACCCGGTGCGGCGAGGTCGCCAGAGCGCTCGTGACGGTCAATCAGATCTTTCTCGGTGCCTGGATGGAGGCCCTTCGGCCGGTTCGGGGTAAGCTCATTCCTCCCCTCGCCGTGATTTTTCGGGACGAGCGGAGTTCCGAATCCGAGCGTAATCTCGCGACCGACCTCCTGGCTCAGTACGCCCAGGACCAACCGAGCCAGATCGCCGACCTCTTGATGGATGCCGAACCCAGGGCTTACGCGGTGCTCTTTCCCATCGCTCAGGCGCGCGCGGAGCGGACGCTGCCCTTGTTCCGGGCGGAGATCGCACCGGCCATGACGTCCGTGAACGCTTCCCAGACCGCCGAGGCCGCCAGGGACCGGATCGCCAAGAGGCAGGCTCGGGCGGCCATCACCTTGCTACGCATGGGTCAAGCGGCCGAGGTCGTTCCGCTCCTGCGGCACAGTGCCGACCCTCGACTGAGGAGCTTCATCATCCATTGGCTGAATCCGCTCGGAGCCGATCCCCGAGCGCTCGCCACCGAGCTGGATCGGCTCCCCACGATCGCCAGACCCGTGCGAGAGGCGGGACGGTCCTTCACGGAGGCGATTCTCTTTCACCGCGAGACTTCGGAACGTCGCGCCCTGATCGTGGCCCTCGGAACCTACGGCAAGGAGGGACTCTCCAAGGACGCGCGCGAACCTCTCGCGAAGAAGCTGCTGGCACTTTACCGAGACGACCCCGACGGCGGGATCCACG
>JBFWRA010000985.1:0-2789 GCA_050249155.1 Isosphaeraceae bacterium
ACGTGACGACCAGAGCCAGCCCCCCGCCGCTGAACGCCGCCGGAACCGCGATCAGGAATAGCAGCACGATCCGCCCGCACGGGAAGAGCATGAAGAGGACGAAGAACATCCCGACCATCGAGAGGGCCGCGAGGATCGCGATGAGACGGGTGGCCCGCTTCTGGCTCTCGAACTGCCCGCCGTACTCGACGAAGTACCCCTCCGGCATCGTCGGCATCACTTTCTCATCGACGGCTCTCTTGATGTCCCCGACGACGCTGCCGAGGTCGCGGCCCAGCGCGTTGCAGCGGATCACGATCCGGCGGCGGACGTTCTCCCGCTTCACTTGGTTGGCCCCGCTGTCGCCCCCGGTCATCGGGGTCACATCCGCCAAGTCTTTCAACCGTACTCGCCCATGCTCGTTGGGAAGGTCGAGCCACAATTCCTTGAGGTTCGCCACGTCCGCCCGGTACGGCTCGTCGAGCCGCACCACCAGGTCGAAGCGCCGCTGCCCCTCAACCACTTGAGAGACGACCTCGCCGTTGAGCGCCGTCTGCACGAAGTTCCCAACATAGGCCCGGTCCACGCCGTAGAAGGCGAGGGCGTCTGCCCGCAGTTTGATGTGGATCTCGTCTACCTTGCGGATCGGTTCGATGACAAGTGAACTCACTCCAGGAACGTCGGCGATTGCGGCCTTGATCTGGTTCGCCACCTTTTCGAGCATGTCGAGGTCGTCGCCGTAGAGCTTGATGGCGATCTGGGCCGTGCTGCCGGAGATCATGTGGCTAATGAGGTGGGCGAGGGGTTGCTCCACCTCGATGTCCACGCCCGGCACCTCCTCACTTGATCTCCGCCTGGAGCTTGGCCAGCACCTCCTTGCGCGGCTTACCGGAGTCCGGGTTGATGACGACGTGGTACTCGTTGGCGTTGGGCGGCTCAGCGTGTTCGTCCAACTCGGCCCGCCCGGTTCGGCGGAGGAACGCGAGAACCTCGCCGTTCGGGTTCGCGTCCGACTTCTGGAGAGAACGCAGTTTGGCGTCCACGAAGCTCGTGGACGCATTCGATGCCTCCAGCGACGCCCCCGGCGGCAGGGTGATGTTGACCTGCACCGTGCCCTCGTCGAACGCCGGCAGGAAGTCGCTGCCGATCGTCGTTAACCGCCACGCGCAGTACGCGACCAGTAGCCAAGTCACGAGGAGTAGTACACCGATGTGTCTCATGCTGAAGCGGATCAAGAACGCGGCCGACCATTTCAGACTGCGCAACAGGAACCCATCTCGCTCGGAGTGGACCGTCTTCGAGTTGGCCAGCAGGTAGTACGACAGGACCGGCGTGACGGTCAGCGACACGACTAGGGACGCGAGGATCGATACGATGTAGGCGATGCCCAGAGGGGTGAATAGTCGCCCCTCGATCCCAGACAAGGCGAACAGCGGAAAGAACACGAGGATTACTAGCGCCGTGCTGAATACGATCGGGGAACGCACTTCGACACTGGCCTCGTAGATCACCCGGAGTACCCGCTTGGGCGTGGGGACGTGGCTGTTCTCGCGCAGCCGCCGAAAGATGTTCTCCACCCCTACGATTGCGTCATCGACCAGTTCGCCCATCGCGACGGCGATCCCGCCGAGCGTCATCACGTTGATCGACAACTCCGTCCCGGTGATCACCCCGACGAGCTTGAACACCAGGGTCGTTACGACGAGCGACAGCGGGATGGCCGTGAGCGAGATGAACGTCGTGCGGAAGTTCAAGAGAAAGAGGAACAGCACGATCAGGACTAAGACGGCCCCGACGACGAGTGCCTCGCCGACGTTGTAGACGCCCCGGTCGATGAAGTCGCGCAATTCGTAGAGGCCCGGTTCCAGCACTACGTCGGCCGGCAGCGACGGCTCGACCTCGGTCAACGCGGTCTTGACCCGATCCGTCAGGTCACGGGTATCGGTGTGCGGCTGCTTGGTGACGGTGATCGCGATCCCAGGGACCCCGTTGATGCTGGCATCCCCGCGCTTCACCTGCGCCCCTTCGACAATCTTGGCCACGTCCTGGAGCAGCACCGCACGACCCAGCGGCTGGCCCAGCTCTGGTTTGGGGGGCGGCTTGACGACGATCAATCTCAAGTCCGCGACCACCTGCTCCGGCCGCGGGCCGAGTCGCCCGATCACCCGGATCGGCTTCTCGACGCCGCCCAGGTCGGCGAACCCGCCGGTGAAGTTCACGTTGTTCGCCTGCAGCGCGGCGTCTACCTCCTGGAGCGTGACCTTGTGTTCATAGAGCGCGGTCGGGTCCACCAAAACTTGGTACTGTTTCCGCCCGCCGCCCATCATGATGACCTGGGCGACGCCGGACACCTTCAAGAGGCGCGGGCGAATGACCCAGTCGGCCAGAGTGCGCAGCGCCAGCGCCCGCTTCGCCTCGGAGGGGAACACGAGGTCGCGTACCCGCCCGTCGATCACCGCGCGGACGCGCTGGTCGCCGCCTGCCGGACTGCCGAGTCCGGCGGACGGCCGACCTGTCGGCAGGCCGACAGTCCGGCGGGCGACAGGCCCGGCAGTCTCGACAGAGGCGACCGCATCCCACTTCGACTCCCCCACCGGCACCGCCTCCCACGCGGACGGGTTTTTCCGATCGGTTACTTTCCAGGCGAACAGGCTCGGTGGCCCGCCGGGGTTCTGCACCCGCTCAGCGTAATAGGGCGTGTCCGGCACGGGGATGAGTTCCCCGCCCTTCGGCCCCGGCTGCCGCCGCAGCCCGGCGATGAGGAACTGACCCATAATGGAACTGACCGGGGCCATCTGCGGTCGGACGCC
>JBFWRA010000986.1:0-2788 GCA_050249155.1 Isosphaeraceae bacterium
CAAGGTCAACAGCACGCTGAGCAGCTAACCCGACCGCCGGATTCGACGTTCGGACACCCGACGTCCCCGCGAACGTTCCGCCCCCGCCTCGGCCAGTCCCGAGGCGGGGGCGTTCGCGTTTCTGGAAGCGAGATCGCCTCCCGAGGAAAACCAGGTGGAATCCCTGGAAAGGACGGTCGCTCCCACCTTCCCCCGACGAACGGTGGACGTCACACTGGGAACCGAAGCAGACCTCCAACGTGACGCGGCCCCGCTTCGATCGTCCTGGCCCAGGTCCACTTCCCCCGGCCCGGCTCAATGATCGATGAGGAAGGAGCGGCCATGCGGATCAATTCGGCGGCCATACTCACTCCGATCCTTCTGGCGATCGGCTACTTTTTCGGGATCGGGTTCCTCGCCACTTACGAGCCCCCGGGCTGGCGCGTCCTCAGGGGGGTGTACGGGCTCGTCGTCCTGGCGTGTGTGGCCGCCCTCGTGACCATCTGGGTCCGCGCGACCCGGCGACGTGGGACGTGAGACCGGTGGTTCATCGCGGTGAGCGATCGAGCCGTGGGAACGGGGTCGAGGTGACGGCCGGGGCCTGGCTGAAGTCGGCCCAGCCCTCGTCGGCCAGCAGGCGGATCTGATAGCCGACCAGGACGACGTAGAGCGCGGCGACGATCGGCACGAAGTGGCCGACGCGGATCGGCGTGCCGAACAGTCGGTAGCGATCCGCCACGAGGGCAACCGGCAAGAACGCCGCGGTCAGCGCGTATTTCCCGATCAGGAAGGCCCAGGGGCCGTGCCCGAGCAGGTAGCGCATCACCGGGTTGGCTTCCTCGAACCCATGCTCCAGCAGCGTGAGGGTCAACAGCCCGTCGGCCAGCGTCAAGATCAGGATCAGCGTGGCGAGCGCGGCGACCCGCGCCGGCACCCGCTCGACCAGGTAAAGCCCCGAAGCCTCCACCCCACGCCTCGGCCCTCGTCGACGGCCGTGAAGCCTTCTGAGGTGCCACCAGGGGAGCCGTCTGACTCGCCGGTCGGGCATGGCCCCGCGCTTTTCGACGCGGTTCGCATCGGACGTGTTCATTCGTGTTTGGCCTGTCTGGATCGTTCGACGACGGGGGCCGACCGAGAGCGGTTCACACCCGGGTCGCACCGGGTCGTCGAGGATACCCGCCGGCGCGGCGTGCGCCGCGCCCGTTCCTCAACGTGGGGAAGGTCTGGGACGTGCCACGCCAGGCACCCATCCTGGGCGCGAGGCGCGCGCGGGGGTCGCCGTTCGGGCGCGCGAAAGGCCCCGCCGGGGCATGGTCGGCCCTGCCCAGCGGGGCGATCGAGCGCGGACGTCGGACGCGGGCCCGATTCAGGTTCCCGGCGAGGAGGTGACGGGATTGATCTCCGGGTGCTTTTCGATCGTGCTGCGGGTGGGATCATAACCGTCGTTGGTGTACATGACGTCGTATTTGTATCCATTCGATGGCCCGGACCTGGTCAGGCGCAAGGACCAGGATTTCGCGTCCGCTTCCGCCGCGCTGATCGTGAAGTACTTCAGCACCGGAGCGCCGGTGGCGAGGTCCGTCCGCCACTGGAGTTCCAGGTCGGACAGTCGCGTGGCGTACGACCCTTCGCGGGCCCTGTAACGCTCCTGAGCGGACCGCACCGCGCTGAGGAAGTGAAACGCCTCGGTCGCCTTGGTCCGCTCGACCGACTTCATGAATTGCGGCACGCCGAACGACGCGAGCACGCCGATGATCACGATCACCACGGCCAGTTCGACGAGCGTGAAGCCCCCGCGATTCTCCTTGCGCGCGCTCATGGGTGGTTCGTCTCAGTGTTTGGACCCAACCGGGGCGGGATGGTCGACGCGAGAGGGCCGGTCTTCGCTTCGGTGAGGGGATCGGTTGGCGAGGCCCCTCAAGAAGACGTAGGTCCGTCTTGAAGGCTCGTCAAATCCCGGGTCGAGGGAGGAACCCGGTGGTCGATCGGCGGGCCCACCCGCGTTAAGATGGGCGCGGTGACCCGACCCCGATCTCGCGAGGTGCCTCATGGACGTCTCCCGTCGACAATTCCTCCAGTCGACCGCCGCGGGAGCGGTGGTCGTCCCGACGCTCGGCGCGGCCGAGGCGAACCCGAAGCTCCCGACTCGGCCGTTCGGCAAGACGGGGATCACCGTCCCGATCCTCGGCTTCGGCTCGGGGAGCCGGTTCCTGATGTATGAGGAGGAAGACCGGGCGCTGGAGGCGCTGCGGCATGCGATCGACCTGGGCGTGACCTATATCGACACCGCGCACAGCTACGGCGACGGCAAGAGCGAGGAGCGGATCGGCAAGGTCGTCGCCGACCGTCGAGGGGAGGTCGTCCTCGCCACCAAGATCGGCGCGCGCAAGGCCGACGAGGCCCGTCGCCAGATCGAGCTGAGCCTGAAGCGATTGCGGACCGACCACCTCGACGTGTTGCACATCCACGCCCTCTCCAGCCTGGACGACCTCGCCGCGATCGAAGCGCCCGGCGGAGTGCTGGAAGCGCTGTACGAGGCGCGCGAGCGGAAAGTGGCCCGAGCCATCGGGATCACCTGCCACGCCGCTCCCGAAGCGCTGAGGGCCGCTCTGGAGCGGCATGACTTCGACTGCACCCAAATGGCCCTGAACGCCGCGCTGGCGCGAATGGCCGAGGGGCGGGGGGGGATGAAAGCCACCCCAATGGCCACCGGCGGGTTCGAGGAACTCGCCCTGCCAGTCGCCCGACGCAAGGGCCTGGGAGTGATCGCCATGAAGGTCTTTGGGCAGGACCAGATCGTCAACGCCGC
>JBFWRA010000987.1:0-2787 GCA_050249155.1 Isosphaeraceae bacterium
ATCAAGGCGAGGTGATCGTTAGGGATCTGGGGAGCACCAACGGCATTCGACTCAACGGGCAACGCGTCGAGTTTGGACGGCTCCGTCCCGGAGACGAGCTCTCGATCGCCCATATTCGGTTTCGGCTCGACACGGGCCAGGGGCATGAGGCGACCCTGGCCGAGGGAGGTCTCAGCCGGGGCTCGTTCCGCGATCGGCCCCGAGAGCTGAATCCCCACGAACAGGAGATCCAGATCCCGGTCGCCGCGCCTCCGCCCGCGCCGCCCAATGGAGGAAGTCACGAACCTCCGGCGGTGCCCGCGCTCGATGAAGGCGCGTTGGCCATGGCCCTCCGCAACGCCCTCCCCTCCGAGGTCGCGAAGCACTACGCGATCAAGGTGATCCTTCAGGTCGAGCCCTCGGGCCAGGGCGCCGGGGTGGAGGAGTCCCACGCCGTCGGCGACGACCTCCCGGAGGGAGAGTCGAGCGACTCGGACGATCCGGCGGGCCCTGAATCCGGCTTCCAGGGAAAGGTGAAAGCGTGCCGGCCCGACTAGTACCCTTGACCCCTGGCTCCGCGCCGAGCATCGCGATTCAACGTCCCGTCCTTCTCGTGGGCCGCCACCCCGACTCCGACATTCGAATCGACCTGCCCCAGATCTCCCGCCGGCATTGCTGCGTCGCCATCGCCTACGACCGGGTCGTCATTCGCGACCTTGGTAGTCGTAACGGTCTCTGGATCAACGGCTTGCGAACCGACGAGTCGCTCTTGAACGCGGGGGACGAGGTCGCCATCGGCCCACTCCTGTACCGGGTGGAGGATGACCTGGTTCCCGAACCCGCGCGGACGCCCCCCGTTCCCGAGGCGACCTCGGGGGCCGGGAAGCCTCCCAGCCTCCCCTTCCTGCCCGAGGATCCGGACGACGACCTCGTCCCGCTGGATCTTTGAGCCGCATCCGACGCGGCGTCTCCTCCCCCTTGGACGAGGTCGTTCCTTCCACCGATTCGATGGAAGGAGTCGAGACCAGATCAAATCTCGGTCTCGGTGTACGCCTTCTCCGCTCCGGCGACGGCGTCGGGATTCATGCCTTGCCGGATCATCTCCATGCGTTCCGCGTGCCGACACCGCCAGCGATAGGTCTGGCTCGCCGCGGAGCAGACGATCGCGACGATCGCGATCCAGGCGTACCAGGGAATCGTACTCAGAACCGTGGCCAGTCCCGCCATGGCGAACCTCCTCGTGATCACTTCGAGCGGGGGTCGGGGAACTTCCCCGACCGCGTGTCTTGACAGTGTGTTCGACGATCAACCACTCATATTGAGTTCCTTCCTGGGAAGTTGGAACCGTCGGGGCTGGTTCATTCTCCACTCGGATCAGAACGGCAGGGGAATCGTGATGATCGGCAGGAACGGCAGGTCGATCACCATCGCGTTATTGACCACGGCGACGGCGACCGTGACGGTGGTGCCGAAGACCGGGTCGGTCGCCGACGCCGAGCCGACACCCGCGTAGGTGGGAATGCCGATCCCCGCGAAACTCAGGAAGAGCGTCATCATCAGGCTGAGCCTGGAGCCCAGCGCCTTGACGTTGAATCCCAGGTCGCCACGGAGTGAGGTAACCCCGGCGGCCCCCGCGAGGATGACCGAGGTCTTGGCCGCGACCGATTGCCCCAGGACGTTGAAACCGGCCTTCACGGAGCCGCTCAGTGAGAAGTCGAAGTTCGTCTGGAACGAACCCTGAAGGAACGCTTGCTGGCCGAGGAACGCGACGGTCGTGGTCGCCCGAAGTCCCGTGTTGGTCAACACCAGCGAGGCGTCGACCTTGGGTGCGAAGGCGATTCCCCAGTCGGTCTGGAAGGTTCCGACGAGGATGTATTGGCCGTTGGTCGTCAGCGCGCTGGCGACCGTCGCGGCGCCGACCGGGCCGAGGTTGAGCTGGCCCTTGACGGTGATTCCCTGGTTCACGATCCGAAATTGGCCCTGAGCCAGGGTGAAGCCGGCGATGCTCAGGGTCGCGGCGCCGTCGATCTGGAAGACGCCGCTCTGAAGGATGAAGCCGGTGAGGTTGGCGTTGGTGGTGGTGACTCCGGGCACGTGGGCCTGGCCGTTGATCGAGGCCTGGAGCATGGGAGTGGGGCCGTTCAGCCCGGTCCCCAGGACGTTCGTGGACAGAGTGGCGCTGGCCCCGAAGAACGCGTACTCGGTGGTGTAGCTCGCGTTGAAGAAACCGGCGGAGGCCGCGCCGTCGACGATGTACGTTCGGGTCGGCCTGACGTATCGCATGTACGGTTCGAGGACCGTTCCCCTCACCAGGTTGTCGCTCGCCTCGCCGCGGAAATACAATTCGGGACTGGCGGTCCCCGTGAAGATCGCGGACGCCTTGGCCAGGGTAAGGGTGACGTTGCCTCCGAGGGTGGCGGCCTGTGGAAAGAACACCGAGGCGTTGACGCCGACCGAGGCGTTGGCTCCCACGGCCAGGTTGTGGAAGAGGGCCGGGTTCCCGGCGAACGCCGCGCCCAACTGGCCAACCGCCCAGAAGCCGCCGAGGGTCACCTCCGGGTGCGCCACCAGATAGTCGTACAGGAGCTTGTCCCCCGTGGCGTCGACGTTGATCACGATCTTCCCGTTGAGATTGACGTTGAGGGCGGTGATCACGTTCGGATCGGCGTACGCGATGACCGGGACGTTCACCTCCTCTTGCACGTAAACGTGCCCGAAGAACGAGCCGTTGAACTGGGAAGGCCTGGGGCTGGGGGTGAAGGGAATCCGGCCGTTCCGCGAGGCTCCGACCCCCAAACTGGATAACAC
>JBFWRA010000988.1:0-2781 GCA_050249155.1 Isosphaeraceae bacterium
GGGCGACACCTTGACCGGGAAGGGATCGACACCGAGCGTTCCCGCGATCGTCCCTCCGCGCGGATGCCCACCGGACTATAATCAAGGCGGGGCGTCGCGGCCCGAAGCGCTTGGCGATCGTTCGAGAGGATTCTTCCCAACCAGGTGTTCATGCGTTGCGCCCGTTGTGACAGGCCGGTGATCTCTCAGGCGGTCGGCAAGACCCAGGGTGGGATCGTCGTCTTCGGTTGGTGTTTGGACTGCCTCGACGCGACGCGTTGCGGAGACGTTCACATCGCCCGACCCCATCGTCGACGATCGACGAGGCTCGAACTCCCCCCGTTGGGCTCGATCGCCCTGGCGCGAGGGGTCGCGAGGGACATGGTCGGGGCGGTTCCCTCGTCGAGGGCTCAGCCGGCGGATCGTCGAGGGGCCCTGGGTTCGATCGCGCTGGCGATGGGGGCCTGGGGCGTCGTTCTGTTCTCGACGGGCGCGGCCTTCGCGATCCGCGCGGGGTTCCACCAGGGGGACGCTCTGGGGAGGGGCTCGCCGATCCTCATGATGCTCGGAGGAGGAATGACCGTCGCGCTGGCGGCGGTTCTCGGGTCGACGGTCAAGCCCTGGGCGATCCCGATCGGACGCTCGACCCGTTCCCTCAAATGGGTTCAGTTCGCCGGGCTCCTGTCGGCGACGGCCGTTCTGACATTCGGAATCGCCTGGCACGACCCTCGGCGAGACCTCCCGATCGCCTTGATCGTCACACTGGCCCTGGCGATCTCGGTCACGGCCCGATGGTGGGAGTCGCGTACCCACCGGCTCTCCACCGATCCAGGGTGAGGCGGAGGAACCTGGAACGCGGTCAATCGAATCCCGCGACGACTCTCCCACGTTGGGGAACAGGCTGGGGATGACCCGCCGACCCCTCGCGTCCCAGAATCCGGGACCTCGGGAGTGATGACCGGCCAGTTCTTCGACGATTCAAGGGCGATCCGTCGCGTCTTCCGACGTTTCGAACAGGATCACACTCGCCGTGAAGCCGTGGACGAAATTCTGACCCCCGATCGGCCCGAGTTCTCCCATCGCGAAGAAGCCCGCGACGGGGATCGGCCCAAGTCGCTCTCGAAGCACGCCGACGTCGTGGTCGGGCTCGGAGAACATCCGGCTTCCCCGGCCATTGCAGGTGAAGAGCAAAGCGCCCACGACCCCGGAGGGCCGCGGTTCGATCAACCCTCGAAGGTCCTCGTCGGCGGTCTCGGCGTCCCGGACGTGAAACTGCACCGTCTGGCCGACCCGGATGAAGTCGTTGACCACGACGCCCCCACTCTCATCGACTCCGATCACGTTCCTCACCAGGAAGTCCCCACGCCGGAAGGACTCCTGGTATTCGTTGATCACTCGGCCGAGGTGCAACCCGTTCTTAACCAGCGCCTTCTCGTCGTCGTCGAGGGCGTCGAAGGTTTCGCGAAGCACCTCGTAGGCGGATCGCCTGCCCAGTTCACGGATGACGTTTTGATCGACCTTCGTGACGATCATCGTGTGTCCGATCGGACGGCAGCCCTGGCTGACGATCGCCCTGACCCGCACCTCGCCCGAGATTCGCAATGCGACCGCGCCGTCCCGGTGGACGTCGTCGTTCAACACAAGGCGATTGCCACCGATGCGATGGCTCGCGCTGGCCATTCCTCCCACGACGCGGAGCCCTCGGGCTTCCCGCTCGATGAGGGAAAGAAATCGGTCGGTGGGGAACGTGAAGGGATCACCGAGCAAGAGTAGCGTCGAGCCTTCGGCGTCCGAGGAGGGCGGAACCCAGCCTTCGAACTCCTCGTCATGGAACGAGATGCGCGAAGGCTCGAGGATCGCCCCCGGGAGTCGGAGGGCCAGGACCGCCAGCGCGGGCCCCTCCTCGATCTCCCGGTCCTCGCCAACGATCGACTCCCCGGTGCAACCGAGAAACGTCCTTCCGATTGCCTCGGCGCGGACTCGACGTCCCAGGAGCCCCAGGGTCTCGGCGTGGGCGGACGTGGCGAAGCCGATCACGACGTCGGCGGGGCCCTCCGCCGCCAGGTGTCGGAGTCGCGTCAGGATCTCGTCGACGGCCGTCCGCGGATCGGACGAGGTCGAGAGTGCGGAAAGGCCGTTCATGGGGTGCTCCTCGCGGTCACGTCAGGGTCGGGTCCGACCCGATTATGGCCCACGCCAGAGGCCGGGGGTAGGTCTCCCCGACGGACGGGCTCGCACCCTGGACGACGGAAGGAACTCCACCTGATCCAGTTCCGCTTACCGATGAGAAGGCTCCGCGATATAATGGAGAGGTGTGTCGGACGCCCTTCCTGAATTGGATTCGGGAACCAACAGGCTCCGGATCTCACCAGACCGTCGGCCCCGACGCGGGGACCCAGTCATCGCCGACCGGAGCGATCTCCCGGCGATCAGCGCTCCGCCCACCGTCCTCCCTTCCCCGGATCCCCGCACATGGCCGTTGACCCGAAGTCGATCCGAAACTTCTCGATCGTCGCGCACATCGACCACGGTAAGAGCACGCTCGCCGACCAGTTGCTACTTCAGTCCGGCGCGATCACCCTCCGAGAGTTTCGTGAACAGCTCCTGGACGACATGGACCTGGAGCGGGAACGGGGAATCACGATCAAGGCGCGCGCCGTCGCCATCAATTACACGCTCGACGGCCAGACCTATGAGCTGAACCTGATCGACACCCCCGGTCACGTGGACTTCCATTACGAGGTCTCGCGGAGCCTCGCGGCCTGCGAGGGTGCGATCCTGCTGGTCGACGCCACCCAGGGG
>JBFWRA010000989.1:0-2779 GCA_050249155.1 Isosphaeraceae bacterium
GGTCCCCCTTGAAGCTGGGCCGGTCCAGGAGGTTCGCCTGATATCGACAGTTCACGCAAACCCCGGAGCCGACCCGAAGCAGCCCGATCCGGTCGGCGGGCACCTGCTCGACCTCCTCGGAGGCGTTCACCGAATAGACGTAACCACATTGCGGACAGGCGAGTTCCTTGTGTCGGCCCATCAGCGTCGGGGCCATCGAGCCGGTCGGGATGACGAAGGGTTCGGCCTGGATTCCGCGCACGACCAGCGCGAGGATGAAGGCGATGGCGACGGCCTCGACCGTCTCCCTGGGGCCTTCGCCCTGTCGCGACGTGGGGGCCGTTTCGGGAGCGCTCCGCCCCGAGGGCTGGCGCTGCGGTGACGTCCGGGGCATACGGGACGGTCCTTGAGTTCCTGCCGCGAGGCGTCACGGTCGGATGACCCGGCCCCGTCAGGACGAATAAAAGCCTGACTTAACGAATGTAACGAATTTCTCGGGGGTCGGGAACCCAGTACAACGAGCGCCCGAAGACCTTCAGCGGAATCACCTGGCCGGGAAGGTGCACGAGAAAGGGTTTCCCCAGGAAGAATTCCCCCGGAACCACGGGCCGGCCCGGCCAGAAACGCGAGTCGTTCGACACAGGGCTGTTGTCCCCAAGCACGAAGAATTCGTCGGGGCCAAGCCGGTAAGGAGCCTCCACGCCCGAGGCCCTTCGCGACGAGAAAGCCAGGGAAGTCGTGTAGTGGACGTCCCGATAAACCCGAAGCGCGTCGATCGCGACCGATCCCCCCTGGACGCCGATCCCCAGGGGACTCTCGGTCGGCCCGGGGCCCACCCTCGGGTCGTCGTAATCGATCGGGTCGAAGAGAAGGTCCCCGTCGATCGCGACGGTGAGCCTGCGGTCCATCGCGGAGACCTCCAACAGGGCGGGTACTCCGGGTCGTGGCCAGGTGGGTTTGGGGTGGCTCACGGTGAGTTTTCGGCCGTTCCGCCGAACGTCGGGCACCGCCTCGACTCCCACCGGGAATTCCACGAGGAATCGGTCGGAACCGGCGTCGAGCCGGACCGCCACGGACCGGGCGTCCGGGCCACAGGTGATCGTGGCCGCGACCATCAGGTCCGTGACGAGGTTCTCTCCCCGGGTCTCGGCACCGTTGTAGGCGATGAAGTCATGAATCGGGGCGTAACGGCCTCGACTGGGATCCCAGTGGCGATAGTCGACCCAGTCGTACTGGTCCAGTGGCGGCGCGACCGGTTCATGGACGAATCGCGTTCCCTCGGTCCTCCAGCCGCTGGGCAAGCGCTCACCGAACCGGCCGCGACGGAAGACCCAGCGCGGCACCCGGTCGGAGTCTCGAGGCGCGAATCGTTGGTCGTAAACGGGAATCCGCATCGCGCGCTGCTCGGCGAGTGACTTTCTCGCTACCTCCCCATTGATCCAGACGTCTCCCAGCGCCACGCGGACCGACTCTCCGGGAAGGCCCACGACCCGTTTGACGTAAGCCTGCGACGGATCGCCGGGATACTGAAAGACGGCGACCTCCCAGCGTTCCGGCCGTCGGAAGTCGTAGAGGAACTTCTGGACCAGGACGCGATCGCCGTGGCTCTCCACCGTCGCGGCGCGCTCCAGGTCGGTCTGCCCACAGTTCGGGCAGACCGGGCGGCCGGCGCGGCCACGATCGTCAAGGCCCAGCACGAAGGGGTAGTCGCAATTCGTGCAGATCACCTCGCGATGATCGCCCAGCAGGGTCGTCGCCATCGAGCCCGTGGGCACGATATAGGCCTCGGCGGTGAAGGTGCGGAACAGCAGCACGCACAGCGAGAGCGCGACGAGGAACTCGACCGACTGCCGGAATGGCCCGAGAGGGTACGCGACGTCCGGAGGGGGCGTGCCGGGGCCCGCCTTCGAAAGCGGTTCAGGGATCACCTCGATGGGAACGGTCATCGTTGGGTCTAATCCGTCCCGAGCTTGCGGCGTCTGGTCGGTTCAATCGTCGCTGTCGTCGAGGACCGCGAGGAACGCATCCTGGGAAATCTCGACGTTGCCGACCTGCTTCATCCGCTTCTTGCCTTCCTTCTGCTTTTCCAGGAGCTTGCGCTTTCGGCTGACGTCACCACCGTAACACTTGGCGGTGACGTTCTTGCGAAGGGCGGAGATCGACTCCCTGGCGATGATCTTGCTGCCGATCGCCGCCTGGATGGCGACCTCGAACTGGTGCCGATCGATCTCCCCCTTCAGCTTTTTCACAAGCCGCTGGCCGCGACGATAGGCGTGGTCCCGGTGGACCACGACCGAGAGGGCGTCGACCCGCTCGCCGGCGACCAGGACGTCGAGCCTGGTGAGATTGGAGACCCGGTACCCGATGACCTCGTAATCCATCGTACCGTAACCCCGGGTCGCGCTCTTGAGCTTATCGTATAGGTCGTAAATCATCTCGGCCAAGGGGAGCTCATACGTCAAGATCGCCCGGCTGGTCGTGATGTACTCGGTCTTGAGGTAGGTCCCGCGACGGTCCTCGCACAGTTGCATGATCGCGCCGATGTTCTCGGCGGGCAGGAGGAAGTTGACCTTGGCGACGGGCTCGCGAAACTCCTCGATATCTCCGGCGTCGGGAATGCGCGTCGGGTTGGCGATGTGGAGCGTTTCCCCTTTGCGGGTGATGATCTCGTAGGTGACGTTCGGGGCGGTCTGAACGAGCGAGAGGTTGCTCTCGCGCTCCAGCCGCTGCTGGATGATCTCCATGTGGAGCATCCCGAGGAATCCGCAACGGAATCCGAAGCCGAGCGCGTCGGAGGTCT
>JBFWRA010000990.1:0-2774 GCA_050249155.1 Isosphaeraceae bacterium
CTTCAATGGCGCGCGGGAACAGCGTGAGATCTCCATGTTCACACCGCGGCGCGACCCGTGCCGCCTGAGGAAAGTCGGCGAGCGTCGTTATGAACTCCACTGGCCCCGCGAGGGTTCGAGTTGGGGAGTGGACGCCCGGATGGTCTACGACCTGTCCAAGGAGGACCAGGTCGATCTCGTGTTCGAATGCGCGCCGTCCCGCGCGTTGGATTCTCAAGGATTCATGGCGATGATGTGGGCGTCCTATATGAATCGCGCGATCGATCGGAGGATTCACTTCTGGGGGACCGACGGCGCCTCGACGGGTTGGATCGCGTTCGGCGAGGGGACGGGAAAGGATTTCGAAGTGGGGACGGTCGCTCACGCGACCGCTCCGAATCTGCCTTATGAGCGAGGTTCGCAGACTCTCAACCTCATTGAACATCCCAGGAAGAAGTTCGTCACTCCGTTTTATTACGGCGTTCTCGACGGCGATCACGACCTGGGGACGACGGACGACAAACTGCTCTATCTGGTCCTCTTCGATCAAACCGCTCCGATCCGTTTCGCGATGTGGAACTTCTTCAAGGACGAGGCTGGCGACCCCGACACGCATAGCCCAGCCTGGGATTGGCAATACGTGATTCGTAATCCAAAAGTGGGCGAGCGTTATGGCTACCGCGCCCGGGTGGTGGTGAAGCCGTTCAAGGGAAGGAAACAGGTTTGGGAGGAGTATCACAGGTGGGGCCGTGACCTCGGAATTGAGTTGCCCGAGGGCGATCGTGAGAATGAGAATGGGGATTGAGCGGCTCTTCAAGGGACGGGAGGACGAGAAGTATGACCGCGCCAGACGATCTTAAAAGTCTTCACGCCTTCAATCGCTGGGCCGACGGCCGGGTGGTCGAGGCGCTCCGAACGCTCTCGACCGAACAGTACACCCGCGAGCCCGCCCCGGGGTGGCCCTCGGTGCGTTCGACCTTCGTCCATTGCGCCGACGGCGCCAGCATCTGGGCGCGGAGGCTTCGGGGAGAGTCGGTCACCTCCCGACGGACCGTGGCCGACCTGCCCACCCTGGACGACGCCGAGCGGCTGCTGCGCGAAGGGCACGAGGCGTTCGACCGGCTGCTGGCGGAGACCACGCCCGAGGCGCTCGCGGCGGTCTGGACGTACCACAACCTCCAGGGGCAAGCGGCCTCGCTGCCGCTCTGGGCGGTCTACCGGCACGTCGTCAACCACGCGACGTACCACCGGGGGCAGATCGCCTCGAAGCTCCGCCTGCTGGGGTTCGATCCCCCAGTGACCGACCTGGTCCAATGGGCGATCGAACGGAGCGCGTCGCCAGGCGATTGAGACCCGCTCAATACGACCGGGAAGGCGGGAATGACTCCAGCCGAGAAAGGGCCTCGGCCGACAAGATGATGTGGCTTTGTGGGGTCCGCGATCGCGGGCTCCACGATGGTTGGGTCGCGCGCGAGCCAAGGATGGGAGCCTGTCATGTCCGAGACGACGCCCCTTGACGAGGTGGCGGCGGTGGTCGAGCGGGTCAAACGGTCCTGGCTGGAGGGCCGGCCGGCCGACCTTGAAGCGCTGTTCCACCCCAGGATCGTCATGGCCTTGCCTGGCTTCGGCGGCAAGGTCGCGGGGCGAGAGAAGCTCGTCGCCGGGTTCTCGGACTTTTGCCTCAACGCCAAGATCCTTGAGTTCACCGAGAGCGACCTTCAGATCGACGTGGTCGGGAACTCGGCGGTCGCGACGTCCGTCTACGACATGATTTACGAACGCGAGGGCGCTCGCCACCGGGCGACCGGGCGCGACCTCTGGGTCTACGGCAGGACCGGTGCGGAAGGCCCCTGGCTGGCCGTCTGGCGGACGATGCTCGACTCGGCCGAGGAGCCGGCCTGACTTTCTCCGACCCTTGAGCTTGAGACCCCAAGGCATGGACGCCTCGCCCGCCGCGACCCCCTCGCCGATGGCTCAGCCCTGGGACGGGTTCGTGACCGGGCCGGAGTCCGCCCTGGCGATGGCGGGGGTGCTCGCCCTGGCCCGAGGCGACGCGCTGGGGGTCTCCCCGCTGGTCCTGCACGGGGCGTCCGGAGTGGGGAAGACCCGGTTGCTCCAGGGGCTCGTCGGTGAATGGCTGATCCGCAGACCGGCCTCGGCGGTGGCGCACCTGGAGGCCGAGGCGTTCGCCGCGGCCTGCGCCGAGGCGACGACCCATCGCGACGGCTGGGCCGAGCTTCGGGCCAGGTTCCGGGCGCTGGACCTGTTCGTCCTGGACGACCTCCACGACCTCGAACGCGCCCCGCTGGCCCTGACCGAACTGGTCCACACCCTGGACGCCCTGGCCGAAACGGGCGCGGGGGTCGTGGTGACCGCCAGGACCGGACCAGGCCAGTGGCTCGGCTGGCCCCCTCGGCTCGTCAACCGGCTGATCGGCGGCCTCTCGGTTCGGATCGAGCCCCCGGGGCTGGCCGCGCGTCGACGGTTCCTGCTCGATCGGGCCCGGGAGAAAGGGCTCCGGCTCCCCGCCGCGGCGGTCGACGCGATGGCCGAGGCGGCCGACGGATTCCGAACCCTCGACGGCTGGCTCGCCCGCCTGGCGTTGACGGTCCGCGTCGACCGCCGAGGGATCGACCTCGACCACGTGACCAGCGTGCTCGAAGGTGACCCGGCGACGGACGGGACGACGTCGACGATCACGCTGGGGAGGATCGTCCGCGACGTCGCCAGGCGGTTCGGAGTGTCGCCCCGAGACCTCCGCGCGGCGACCCGTCGCAAGGCCGTGGCCGAGCCGA
>JBFWRA010000991.1:0-2771 GCA_050249155.1 Isosphaeraceae bacterium
TCATCCGGCCTTCGCACGGTTCGGAACGAACGCTGGCGGGGCCGCCACCGCCCGCGTTCGTCTCGGCGCTTCGAGCCAGGGGGGCTGAACGGGTCTCGGTCGGCCGGGTCGTCGTGGCCACCTGGCGGCCCCATGAGACCACCGCCCGGGAACTGATCGATGCGATGGGGCTGGACCTCCAGGTCATCTTGAACAAGCGGGCGGTGATGATCCTCCCTTCCGGCCTGGACAAGGGAACCGGACTCGCCCTGGCGCTCGAGGAACTTGGGATTCCGCCCGGAGAGGTCGTCGGGGTGGGTGACGCCGAGAACGACCTGCCCTTCCTCGCTCGTTGCGGCCTGAGCGTGGCGGTCGCCAACGCCTTGCCCATCGTGAAGGAACAGGCCGACCACGTGACCCTCGCCGATCACGGCCCGGGGGTCGTCGAGTTGATCGACGGCCTACTTTCCAGCGACGCGTTGGGCGTCAACGCTTGACGGGCGCTTACAAAGGGATGGGTTCGTTCTCCAAAACCGCCTGACCCGAGGGGTGTGACGTGGCCTTGAAGGTCCAATCGAAGCTCCGTGACGCCCTGGCCCTCGTCGGCTTCCTGGGGATCTGTTACGCCGTGGCGGCGCTGGGGGGCCTCTGGACGTCGGGCTCGGTGACGTCCTGGTATCCCGGCCTGAACAAGCCTTCGTGGACCCCGCCGAACTGGCTGTTCGGACCGGTCTGGTCCCTGCTTTACACGATGATGGCGGTGGCCGCCTGGCTGGTCTGGCGTCGTGGCGAAGGGCGTGAGGCGAAGGTCGGGCTCTCGCTGTTCGGAACGCAGTTGCTTCTGAACCTCGCCTGGTCGGGGTTGTTCTTTGGTCTTCAGCGGCCCGACCTTGGATTGCTCGACATGGGAGCGCTTTGGGTGGCGATCCTCGCCACGGCCGTGTCCTTCCTTCGCGTGAGCCCGGTCGCCGCGGGATTGATGCTCCCCTATCTCGCCTGGGTTTCCTACGCCGCGGCCTTGAACTTCGCCATCTGGAGGTTGAATCCCTAGTGATCGAGCCGATCGAGAGTCTCTGGCCTCCGGGGGACTGGTCCCCTACGATGGAGAGACAACGTTGGTGGGGTCCTGGGAATCCTGGGAGGTTGAGGGAATGGCCGCACTGGACATGTCGTTTGAACACGGCCAACCCCTGGAGGTCGCCGAGGGCCACTTCGAGACGGGGATCACCCGGGCCGAGAGCCGGTTCGGGACGTATCTTCACTCGGTGGAATGGGGCGAGGATCGTCGCTCCGCCAGGATTCGAGGGACGGGGTTCGACGTGTCGCTTCGGCTGGATGAACGATTCGTCCACGCCAAGGGGACGATCCCCTTCTTCGCGAGAATGTTCGAGGCCCCCGTCCGTCGCTTCCTGGAGGAAACGTTCCAGAAGCCGGTTCGGGGCTAATCTCAATCAAGGTCGGTCGGTCGAAGGGAACCGGTGTCGATCGTCCCGATGGATCGATTCTTCCAGATGCCGGCATACTTCTTGGACGAAGTGCGAAAACCTGGCGTTGGTCGTCGTCCAATTCTCACAAAAGGGACTTTTTCACAGTAAACTGGCCGATGGCCCAGATGCCGCGCGCCTGGGCTTTCCTACCCTCGCCATTTCACCCTTGGATTCGGTGACGTCATGAACAACGACCTCAACCGCAGGGACTTCGCGAAGCGGACGTCCACGGGGGTATTCGGTCTGTTCACGGGCTCCCTGCTCGGCGGCGAAGTTTCCGGCAGCCAGCCCCAGGAGCGGAATCAGAACCAGGGTCCCGCGGATCAACGCCTGGTGCTGCTGGGACTCAATGGCCTGGCGAGGGCGCCGGAGCTGAATTATTTCACCGACGGACACCGTGGGGCCAGCCTGGTGGCGGCCCACTTGCTCTGCACCGAGAACGCGTTGGATGAGCCGACCACGTCGCGAATCGTGGAACTCTTCGACCTCAACTGGGCCTCTTCGGAACTCTGTCGACCCTTCCCGATGGCCGATCCAAAACCAGCGGGGATCAGCCAGATCGGCACCGCGCTGGCCGAGGGCGGCGGAATCTTGCGAGAGGTCGGCCACAACGCGATCTTCGCCATGCTGGCGATCAAGGGGTTCCGGATGATGCCCGAGGCCGCCACCCCTCAGCGGCTCGATGGCGTCTGCCGCTTGATCCGTTCGTTCAAGCCCTGGCGCGACGTGGAACCCGACCCGGACGTTGATCCGCCCCCCTTCGCCGAGTCGTCCGCCATCTCGCGGTTCATCCTGCGCGAGGCGCTCGCGGCGATCGATCGCTTCGTGGGTTTCGGGCAGGGGTACGCGGGACACATGCTGACCTTTGGCCAGGCGCTCGTCGAACTGGCGGCGATGGGCGACGTCGAATGGGCTGAGAGTTGCCGTGTCGCGTTTCGCAAATATGTGACGGTCACCCGCCGCGGGCCGGACGCGGACGCGAAACGCATCCCCGATCACAAGCCGAGCCCCTTGCGCCCGAAAGACGCGACGTACTGGCGGAAACGCGGGGACCACGCCGTGGACATCGGGCACGTGTTCAAGTACCCCTATAGCTTCTACGACCTCCTGCGGCGCGCCAACGACCCTGAACTCAACCTGGCCTGGGAAGCCAAGGCGTATCACCTGTTCAGAGACGCGTGCGCATCATACGTCTCCCAGATTCACCAGGACGAGGTCGTGTCTGGCGTTGACGCGGAGCTCTCGCGGCCTCGCTCACAGAGGAGATCCTCGGCCCTAGCCATCCCTGGTTCATGCACGCATGAA
>JBFWRA010000992.1:0-2769 GCA_050249155.1 Isosphaeraceae bacterium
CTCAACGAGGAGGAGGAGGAGCGGACGAAGTCGGAGGGGAAAGCGGTGGAGCGGGGAGGTCACCGAGCCGTTCATTGCGCTCGAGGACGCTCGAAGGTCTGGGCGCGGAGGTTGAAGGCCGCCGAAGTGGCGGGGCCGACCCCGGCGCGGAACGCGTTCGCGGGGGACTCGGAGCGGAGAGCCCGCTCGACCGGGGGGCCCTCAGCGGAGAAGAGGAGCTGGCGCGCGGCGAGGTCAAAGGAGGAACAAGGTCGCGGGACGTCCCGGTCGGACCCGTGCGTGATCGCGTCGGAGCGCCCGTCGCGGACTCACGGGTCCTCGTGGCGGGCGAATCGGCCTCCTCCACGGCGGAGAATGGACTCGACGGTCGATCCAGGCGTGAGCCTCCCGTCATCCGATCCAGCGAGGATCGGGGAGTTGAGAGCATGCGGGCGGCCCGGAGCTTCTCCATGTTGTATTCACGAAGGAGCTGAGCCCGTTTCCTTGGGTCGCGTTCCTTCATCGCGTCGAAGTACTTCTGATTCCGCTGGTCGAGCTCCGAGAAGTACGCCTCGTCCGCCTTCTCGTTCGGCCTGTAAACTCGGTTGAACCCCTCGTCGTACTTGCGGTAGGCTTGAAAATAGGGGCTGCCCCCTCCCGACCTGCGAAAATTCGCCCCCGTGTCGAATTCCCCGTCGAGGCTGCCGGCGCCGTCGAGGTAACTCTGGAAGCGATTCGCCGACCGGTACGCCGCTCGGTCGCGGAGCCGGTTTTGATTGGGAAAAAGGCTCTCGGCGTTCGGCTCGCGAGCGTACATGAAGGGTTCGTACTGGTTGTTATATTCGCCCACGATATTATAGGGATCGGGCGTGTGTTGGCCGAGCGCCGCCGACTGTGAGAGCCACGCCCCGACCCCGAGCGTGAGGATCGTGGCCAGACAAGTCCGCGACAGGTGTCGAGTTGACATCCTGAGACCTCCCTTCACGAGCAAGAGTGCCAGGCGTCCAAGCTCCCTGGCCGCGCACCTTCGTCCGACGATCGGGCGAATCGCCCAGCTACCTGTATCATACCACGAGAGTCCAAACCCGGCACATAGGGGCGCGGTCCGGCCAGGGTCATTCAAAGGTCTAGCGAATCGGGCGGGAGGCCCCTATAACGTCTGGGCGAAGGAGTTGCCCCATGAGTACAAACCTCGCACCCGTCTCGCTTTACGATATCTTTTCCGAGATCCCCGACCCGCGGAGCCGTCGCGGTCGACTCTACCCCCTGGCGGCGGTTCTGACCTTGGTCGCCACCGCCATGCTTTGCGGGGCTCGCAGCCTGGCGGCGATCGCCGAATGGGGGCTCAACTACAACCACCTGGTCCCGGCCTTGGGTCTGACTCGCAAAACCCGGGACGGCTCGCGCCATCGCACCCCTTGCACCAGCGAACTCCACACCGTCCTGGCCGCCCTGCCGGCCACCGTCTTCGAGGCCGCCTTGACCCGATGGATCCTGACCCAAGGGGTCACCGATCTCGACCAGCGGCTCGTGGCCATTGACGGCAAGGCCCTGCGGGGCAGTCAGGGACACCAACTCCCGGGGGTCCACCTGCTGGCTGCCTACTGCCGCGAGGCCCAAGCCGTGATCGCCCAACTGGCCGTCTCCGGCAAGACCAACGAGCACAAGACGGCGTTGCAACTGCTGAAGCTCATCCCGCTCGAAGGAACGCTGATCACGGGTGACGCCGCCTTTACTCAGCGGGATTTGTGCGAGGCGGTGGTCCAGGGCCGAGGGGATTACTTCCTGTCGGTCAAGGACAACCAACCCACCCTGGAGGCGAACATCCGGGCGGCCTTCAGCCCGGCTTTTTCCCCCTCGGGAGCAAAGGCGACGGGCCACGGAAGACGACCAGGCCGAAAGTCGAGGCAAGGGCCACGGTCGTGTTGAGGTCCGGCGGATCACGACGACCACCCGACTCACGGGATACCTCGACTGGCCCGGGGCCAAGCAGGTCTGTCTGTTGGAGCGGAAGCGTCGAATTCGGGGCAAGCAGACCACCGAGACGGTCTGTGCGATTACCAGCCTGGGGCCGGAGGTGGCCTCGGCGAAGCGGTTGCTGGCGATCGCACGAGGGCATTGGGAAATCGAGAACCGGCTGCATTGGATCCGGGACGTGAGCTTGGGAGAGGATGCTTGCCGAGTCCGCACGGGGTCAGCACCGCAGATCCTGGCGGCGCTGCGAAACGCGGGCCTGTGGCTGATCCGCTCGAGCGGTCTCACGGCGATTGCCGCGACACTTCGCCGCCACGCCGCCAAACCCGAGGAGGCGATGCGGTTGGTCATGGGCTACGCTCCTTCATGACCTTTGAATGACCCTGGCGGTCCGGCGACCTGGGGGCCTCACTCCCGCCCCATTCGGCCCGACTCCGGTTCATATTCTGGAGAGATCGGCCGATCGGAGGTTCGAGACTCCCGAATTCGTCGCTCGTGACCAAGCGAGTTCAACCAGACCAGTACGCCAAGCCGACCCGCTCCAACGACCTGCATCGGATTACCTGGCCAGTGGACCGAGACGTCCCCCCGCTCGACGACCTGGCGGCTCGTGGAATCGCTTTCGCCTGGTCGTTCCTCCGAGACGGTGACGGCACCCTCCAGCCCGATCAGCACGAGGGGGTCGCTGGCGGAGAGTCGAACGGGGGGTTCGCCCGACTCGGCGCGCACGACGGAATAGACGACCCTGTGCCGAAGGTCGCCCGTCGGGAGGACCTCGTCGATTCGGTGGGACGCTTCACTCGTCCGACCCGAGGG
>JBFWRA010000993.1:0-2763 GCA_050249155.1 Isosphaeraceae bacterium
GCACCTCGTTCGCTTAAAATCAAATGATCGACACGCGATCGAAAACGCCATGAGACTCTCCTTTTATACCTACAGCTACACCGACCGACTCAACCTACCCGTCGTCGCGTGCCTGGAGCGGATCGCCGCGGCGGGCTATTCGGGCATCGACGTCTCGGGGACTCACGGCGCGTCCGACGACCCCCGTTCGTTCGACGCCGAGCGCCGGACGTTGACCAGGCGAACGGCCCAGCGGCTCGGCCTGCGCATCGAGGCCGTCGTCACCCACGCCACGTTGACCGACACCCTGGCGGATCCCGATCGGCCCGATCTCGACCTCGTCGGCACGATCGACCTGGCCGTGGCCCTGGGCGCGACGGTCGTGACCTTTCACATGGGCGGGGAGCACCCCGGGATCGGCCGCGACGAACTCTGGGCGAAGGTCGTCAAGGCGGTCGCCGAGGCGGCCGATCACGGCGCGGCGCGGCATGTGGCCCTGGCCGTCGACGGCATCTGGCCGACCTGGCTCGTCCGCGACGCCGATTCGCTGGCCAGACTCTTCGACGACGTGGGGTCGGTGAACTTCGGCGTCAACTTCGATCCATGCTACCTCACGCTCATCGGCGTCGATCTCAACGCGTTCCTCGGCCGGTTCGCGTCGCGGGCCGTTCACGCCCACCTCAAGGACCATCGCGGGACCTATCCCAGGTGGGAGCACAAGGTCCCGGGGCAAGGTTCGATGAATTATGAAAACGTCTTCCGGATCATGGACAAATCAGGCTTCAAGGGCTCGGCCGCCGTCGAGTGCTTCACCGACATGCCGTTCGAGGAGACCTGTGACGCCGGTTCGAAAGACATGCGAGACGCGGCCCGACGGGCCGGTGTGGAATTCGAGCGCTAGGGAACGACTCGGCTCCGTTTCGTCCGAACCCGAACCCGGGAGGTACGATGCGTCTTCGACTCTCACCGCTGACGTCGCTGGCCTCCCTCGCCGTCCTGGGCGCGGCGGCCTGGGCCGGACTCCAGGAGGAACCGACGCTCGCGGCGCGCCTCGAGGTCGCCGTGATCCGAGGCGACACGGGAAAGACGATCCCGGCCCGCGTCTACCTCTTCAAGGACGGGCGGCCATTTCGACTCAGCCCGGTTGACGCGATGCTCCCCCTGCGCGTCGATTCGTTCTACCGCGAACGCGTCTGGCGACGCGGGGAGGGACGGCCCAGGACGCTCGAAGTCACCCATGACGGGGATTCCCACTTCATCCTGCTTGACGGTCACGCCGAATTCTCACTCCCCGCGGGAAGCTATCGGCTCGAAGCCCACCACGGGTTCGCCTTGACCCCGGGCGCCATCGAGTTCGACCTTCAGGCGGGGGTTCACAAGCGGATCGAACCGCGGCTGGAACCGGTCGTCCAGGACGCGACCGCCAATTGGTTATCGGGCGACGACCACGTCCACCTAGTGCGCGACCGCGAGGACGACCCCCTCTTCCTCGCCTGGCTTCAGGCGGAGGACCTGTCCGTGGGGAACTTCCTCCAGCTTCAGAGGCAGGTCGACGCCGCCGCCCAGTACGGATTCGGACCCGAGGCCGAGGCCCGCGCGCCGGGATTCTCGATCCGTTCCGGGCAAGAGTCTCGAAGCGCGTTTTATGGTCATATCAACTTGCTTGGTCCCCGGGAATTGCTCAGGCCGCTGAGTATCGGTCGCGTCTACGCGAACTCGCCCGAGGCATATCCGTTCCCCAGCGTCCTGTTCCGGTCGGGCCGCGAGCTGGGCGCGACGGTCGGTTTCGCCCACTTCGACGGGTCGATGGAACACTCGGCCTTGCCGATGGACCTGGCGCTGGGGAACCTCGACTTCATCGAGGTCTTCCAGTTCGGGGTGTTGAAGTCCGAGCCCTGGTACGAGGTCCTGAACGCGGGCTTCCGCGTGACGGGGGTCGCCGGCAGCGACTTCCCCGCGTTCTTGCCAAGGATGAAGCCCTACCCCCGGGCCATCCCCTTGCTCGGGCCCGAACGGACGCTCGCCAGAGTCGAAGGAGCCGTGGAGGGCTCCGCGTATGAACTCTGGGCCGAGGCGGTGCGCCGGGGGCGGGTCGTCGTGTCCAACGGGCCGATCCTGGAACTGACCGTCGACGGAAAGGAACCCGGCTCGACCCTGGACTGGAAGGAAGGATCGACCGTCGTCGAGGTCAAGGCGGAGGCGTGGTTCAGCCGGCCGATCGAGGGCCTGGAGGTGGTCGCGAACGGGAAGGTGGTCGCCGCCCAGCGCGGCGATGGCGAGGCGAGGCGCATCGCACTGTCGGCGAAGGTCCCTTTGACGGAGAGTACCTGGATCGCGGCCCGGGTTCGCGGCGAGAAGGCGGAAGGCGAGCCCGACCGCCAGGCCCACGCCAACCCGGTGTACGTCCTGAAGGATGGGGTCCCGGCGTACGTGCCCGAGGCTCGAGCGGCCATCCTGCGGCGCTGGCTCCGCGACGTGGACTATTACAAGGGGGACGCCCTGGCGTTCGCGAAACCCGAGCACCGCCAGGAACTGATGGAGAAGCTGGAGGAAACGACCCGCATCCTGAGCCGACCGCCGGAGCGCGGGGGCCGATAGATCGAGGGCTGGGTCGCTCTGGGAACCGCTCGGATCGCCTGATCAGGGATCTCTATCTCCGGTCGGCGGGAGCGACCGAAGTGCCCGGTTGACCGCCTCGTCGGTCGGGAACGCCGCCCGGACGTCGGGTGCCAGCAGCGCCAGGTTCGTGCCCGCCCGATAGCGACTCAGATGCTTGCCACGGAC